>NZ_CALIOS010000051.1:0-23995 GCF_938044715.1 uncultured Turicibacter sp. | reverse complement strand
TCTTCCTAATGATGGTTTGGTTGCTTTTCATTATAGTTCTTATGGGACTTTTTGTGTACACTCAAAAAGCTCTATAATCCCTACAGTAGTTTTACCCACTACAGAAATTATAGAGCCAAGATACTCCCCTATTCGACATAGGGGAGTATCTTGTTTTAAAACGACGAAGTGGTCCTAACTCTTCCGTTTTATTTATTAAGTTATAGCATATCTCACTCAACAGATTTTAGAGCCTCGAGCATATTGACTTTCTTAAGGTGTTGGTTCACAAAGATACCCAGAACCTGTCAGAATGATAATGATTACTAGTGTTGGAACAGCGTAGATGAGCCAGCCAAGATTTGGATTGAACATAATATTTTCAGGTGGGATAACATCTACCATGTATTGATGCAGTCCCAAACCAAGTCCGAATTCAACCAAGATACCAATGATAGAAAGACAAATTGTTTCTCGATAGATGTAGAGCGTCACTTCTTTATTAAAGAAACCTAGAACCTTAATGGTTGATAATTCGCGGATACGCTCTGCCACATTGATATTCGTTAAATTGAAGAGAACAACAAAAGCAAGAAGAATAGAAACACTAATCAAAACTCCCATAACACGGCTAAGTGAGTTGACGATGGTCTTGATTTGTGCCTTTAGAGTAGTATTTTGGACATCCCCTTTTACACCATCAAGAGACATAAATCGACTGGCTGTTTGCTCAACATTTTTGTCTGAATGATCTTTCAGTGTAAGTATCGTAGCATTTTGGCTAGCCTCTTTTCCGAAAGCATCCTTATAAGTAGATTCGTTCATAAAGATGAAGTACCCCATGTACATCTCAGAAATACCAGCAACTTTGAGTTTGATGTCTTTGTCCTGGCTATTTTGAACGGTTACTTCATCACCTACAGAAATACCAGCTAGGTCCGCCAATTTCTCTGAGATAATAATGCCTTTTTCAGTCAAATCAAGCTTCTGACCAGTTTCACGATGATTGAGTTTGATGTAATTTTGAAGTGTTTTTTGATCTTTATCATTGACAACAAGTGTTGTGATATCTTGACGATCGTTATTACTTCCTACATCTAACAGGTGCTACGGACGTTATCGGTAAGCATCTAGCAAAGAAACCGTCTAGTGAAGGCTATCATATCATCCTCCACGGTCGCAATCCTCAAAAGCTGGAATTGGCTACTCAGGAGGTTCGGGCAGTCTCCTTGAGAGGCAGAGTGTCTAGCTACTTGGCTGATTTTTCAAAATTAGATAATGTTTATCGATTTGTGGAGGAAATCAAGCGAGACTTTCAAAGGATTGATATCTTATTTAACAATGCAGGTCTGTATGCAGGGAAAGAGCGAAAAGCGAGTGGTGAAAATGTCGAACTAACTTTCATGTTATCCGTTCTGGTTCCCTATATTTTTATAACAGAGCTAATCCCCTTGTTAGAAAAATTGCCTGATGGCCTTGTTATCAATACCTCTTCCTATATGCACCATTTTGCGAAAGTGAAGGATTTGGACTTTGGCTTTGAGAAAGAATACAATCCCGGTTTGGCCTACAATAATTCCAAGCTCTACACCATTTGGATGACACGCTATCTAGCAAGAGATTTCTTTTTAAAAGGTTCAAATACCACTATTAATGCCTACCATCTCGGCTTGATTTTAACCAACTTAGGGAATAATTCTAGTGATAAAAAGACGGAAAAGTCTCTCTTCGGACGCTTGATGAAGTCTCTTTCAAAAGATCTAGATCAGGGAATCGAAACAGGCTATTATCTCACCTTATCAGAGGAAGTCAGTGGCTTGACTGGCTACTACTTTGATGAAAAGAAAGTCAAGTCGGTATCTGAAAAAGGCTACTCATTTGAAAAAACACAGAAATTAATGAATTACTGCCAAGAAAAGGTCAAAATGTTTAAAGAAAAGCAGAATGTTTAATATCATAAATATAAGAAAAAAGCTCAAGTTTTCATTAATAAAACTTGATCTTTTCTTATACAAGAGTTAATAAAATCGTAATTACCAGAGCGATTCCGATCCGAATCAGGTAGTGGGCTACTAGATGGAAATTTCCTTTATGCTTGCCATTCCAATAGGCTCCGTAGCAAATCAAGCTAACTCCGATCAGCCAAAGGAATAAAGCAACAATCGGCAAAAGGAAGTAAAGGATGAGAGAAGGTCGCAAGGTTGCTTCCGATAAGGAGAAGCCGATTTCCTAGAGTATTCTTGTGCTTTCTTAATTCTGAAAGACTGGCCATTAAATGAAGAAGAGCAAAAGCAAGGGATAAGAAAGCTGTGAAAATACCAAGAAGAATGAGAAGGAGCATAGTTTTCCTTTCTATGATACATGATGTAAAGTCGCACCTTAGTTAGAAGCGACGTTTAAAATCTCCAAATAAAACTGGACTACTTCCTGCTCGCTGTAGGACTTGCCTTTTTTCAACCACCAGGTCAGGGTTTCAATGAAGTTGGTTATAACCAGGTGCTTGAGATATGAGTGAGGAATGTTGGGGTGTGATTGAATCAGTTCATCAGCTACCATTGGATAGACGTCATGTTCCAGTTCTTTTCGCAGCTGCCGGATAAAATAATCGTTTTTTGAAAGCAAGAGACTGGTTACATGGTCTTGATTTTTCTTGAAATGTTGAAAGATATGGGCCAGGTAGTCTTGTGGAGAGAGGTATTGAGTACGCTCAAACAAATGGTGAAAGAGCTTTTGGCAGAGCTCATCCAGTAGTAACTCTTTGCTCTCATAATGGCTGTAAAAGGTCGAACGCCCCACATCAGCCAAGTCAATAATCTCCTGAACGGTGATGGCCTCATAATCTTTTTGGTTAAGTAAGTACAAGAAAGCTTGATAGATGGCTTTTCTAGTCTTGGTAATGCGACGATCTTGTGCAGTCATATGGACACTATGAACAAACTGTTCAGTAACGTACACAGCGAACGGTTTGCCCCTATCCTTTCTGTTGGTAGTATTGGATAATAGATATTGAATATGATGTTCGTGAATCTATTATACCAAAGGAAGGTAAAAAATGAGTTCAAAATATGCAGTCTGGTTGGCTTTTTTCTTGAATCTAAGCTTTTCCATTGTTGAGTTTATTGCAGGGGGAATCTTTGTTTCCAGTGCTGTTCTCGCTGACTCTGTCCATGACTTGGGGGATGCTCTAGCCATTGGCCTCTCGGCCTTTCTAGAAACAATCTCCAATCGTGAAGAAGATAGTCGCTATACCCTAGGCTACAAGCGTTTTAGCTTATTAGGGGCTTTGGTAACGGCAGTCATTCTGATGACAGGGTCTGGTATGGTGATTTTAGAAAATATAAGCAAGCTTTTCCACCCACAACCCGTCAATGACGAAGGGCTTCTTTGGTTGGGAATTATTGCTATCAGTGTCAATCTGCTGGCTAGTCTGGTCATTCGTAAGGGTCAGACCAAGAATGAGTCTATTCTCAGCCTGCATTTTTTGGAAGATACCTTAGGTTGGTTGGCTGTCATCCTGATGGCCATTGTCCTCCGATTTACGGACTGGTATATCCTAGATCCCCTCTTGTCTCTTGCTATTTCCTTCTTTATTCTGTCCAAAGCCATTCCACGTTTTTGGAGCACGCTCAAGATTTTCCTGGATGCTGTGCCAGAAGGGGTAGATATCAAGCAAGTTAAGAATGACTTAGAGCAGTTGGATAATGTTGCTAGTATCAATCAGCTTAATCTTTGGACCATGGACGGCTTGGAGAAAAATGCTATTGTCCATGTTTGTCTGGAGCATGTCAAACATATCGAGGTCTGTAAAGAGTCTATCCGAGACTTGCTCAAAGAGAGTGGCTTTCAAAATGTCACCATCGAAGTTGATGAAGACTTGGCAACCCACCAAGCTCACAAGCGAAATATCGAAGAGCTAGAAGCAGAAAGTGAGCAGCAACACCATCATTAAGGTTTGTTTTTAAACTCTTAGAGTCTACCTTTAAGAGTTATTTTGATACCAAGTTCCCTAAAGTGATCCTTTTCATGATAAAATAGAACAAATGTAGAACAAGGATTAATTATGAGTAAGAGAGCTGTGTTGATGATGACCTTTGGGTCACCAGAAGAGATTACCTATGAAGGAGTAGCGGAGTTTTTCACGAATATACGGCGTGGTGTTCGTCCTGAACCACATAAAATTCAGACTTTACATGACAATTACCTCCGAATTGGTGGAACTCCACTCCAAAGGATAACCAGAGAAGAGGTGGATTTGGTTGCTTCTGCTCTTGGAGAACAAGTGTCGGTTTACTTTGCCAATAAATTTTCACGATCTTTCATTACAGATGTGATTACACAGATGGAGAATGACGGAATTGAAGAATGTTTGTGCTTGATTTTAGAGCCCCATTATTCTTACTATTCTGTCATGGGATATGAGAAATTTTTAGAAAGTGAGCATATTAGGTTCCAAATTATCAAGGACTGGTACCGCGAACCTTCTCTTCTTCATTATTGGGCTGATGAAATCCGAAAGATTTTAGATCAGATTGGAGACGACAGTTATAAGGTGATTTTTTCAGCTCACAGTGTCCCAGTTTTGGCACTAGATTTTGGTGACCCTTATATCGACCAGATTTATGATAATAGTCGCTTGATTGCGGAGGATTTAGGACTTAGAGAAGAGCAGTACACTAATACTTGGCAGAGTGAGAGTGATATAGGTATTCCTTGGATTAAGCCTGATGTCTTAGAATATCTACGAGATGAGCGTGAACACCCAGACCACTATATTTTTGTCCCTATTGTCTTTATTAGTGAGCATATTGAGGTTCTTTTTGATAATGATGTGGAATGTAAGGAACTTTGCCAAGAGCTAGGTGTAGCCTATCACAGACCTCCCATGCCAAATCGCGATCCTCGTTTAATCAAGGCCCTTCTTTCGGCTATTCAGTCTCATATAGACGGTGACTATAGTTACTATCAACCTCAGCTTGAGACCTTTGATGAGCTGGAAACTCCTTCTAGCACAGGTCAGATTTTGGATGAGGAAAAGGACATTCAAATGCCCGATTTCGTCAAGAAATTGATTGCTAAAAAAGGTCTAGAAAATGTCAAGATGCCATATCTATTTAAGAAAATGCTTGAAAAGAAGTATGGAAAAAAATATGATTAGTTGCTATTGTTTGAAAGTAATTTGGAGGGCATGATGTGAGCTAAAGCTTGCCTAAAAGTGTATACTAACTATAACTAAAGAAATAGAGGTAGATATATGAAATCAGCAGTTTATACCAAAGCTGGACAAGTGGGGCTGGCAGAAATTGATCGCCCGCAAATCGTGGCAGCAGATGATGCCATTATCAAGATAGTACGTACTTGCGTTTGTGGATCTGACCTTTGGAGTTACCGTAATCCGGAAATGGAAGAGGGACATAGAAATAGTGGTCATGAGGCTATCGGAATTGTCGAAGAAGTTGGTGAGCAAGTTACTACGGTAAAACCAGGAGACTTTGTCATTGCACCTTTCACACATGGGTGTGGTCAGTGTGATGCTTGTCGAGCTGGTTTTGACGGCTCTTGTGATAACCACTCAGGTAATAACTGGTCTGAGGGCGTGCAGGCTGAGTATATCCGTTTCCACTTTGCCAACTGGGCCCTTGTCAAAATTCTTGGGCAACCCTCAGATTATAGCGAAGGCATGCTCAAGTCACTTTTGACACTTGCTGATGTTATGCCGACGGGTTACCATGCTGCGCGTGTGGCTAATGTACAAAAGGGTGATAAGGTTGTCGTTATCGGAGATGGGGCTGTTGGTCAATGTGCTGTCATTGCATCTAAGATGCGTGGAGCTTCTCAAATTGTCCTTATGAGCCGTCACGAAGATCGTCAAAAGATGGCTTTGGAGTCAGGTGCGACTGCGGTTGTAGCTGAGCGTGGCGAAAAAGGCATTGACAAAGTCCGTGAAATCCTCGGGGGAGGAGCAGATGCAGCTCTCGAGTGTGTCGGTACTGAAGCAGCAGTAGAACAAGCTCTTGGTGTCCTCCATAACGGTGGTCGTATGGGATTTGTCGGTGTGCCTCATTATAATAACCGTTCCCTTGGTTCGACCTTTGCCCAAAATATTTTAGTGGCGGGAGGGGTAGCCTCTGTCACAACCTATGATAAACAAGTTTTGTTAAAAGCTGTTCTTGATGGCGACATCAATCCAGGCCGAGTCTTTACGACAAGTTATAAATTGGAAGATATTAATCAGGCTTATAAAGATATGGATGAACGCAAGTCTATTAAATCTATGATTGTTTTAGATTAGTTAAGTTATACAAAAGTCTTGGTAATGCAAGAGAGCTGTGTTTCCAAGCCTTTTTATATGTTGCAAAGGAGACAAAAAATGATTACAGTCGAAAGGGCTAGTCACACAGACCTTTATGACCAGGTGAACGTGATTCCGTTTGAAGAGATGGATCGTTTCATTAAGGAAAACATGTAAGATGAATGAGTTCGTAATCAGTATTGCAAGTAAAAAAGTTATGACCATTTAGCTCTTACATAAAGCAAATTAGAAAGGTATATATGAAGAAAGAACTCTTATTTTCAGTCTTTTAGCAATACTTGGTCTTGTTTGTGTAGGTGGTTGGTATTTTATTTCCCAAAACCAAGCGCAGGCCGTAAAAGCAGAAGCAAGAAAAACATTTATTCAATCAAGCCGTCCAACCATCTTTTTTCATGGTTGGGAGCTCAAGCAGTCATGCGGAAAGACACATGGCTAATGCAGCTAAAAAATCTGGCGTGACCCAAACCATTATCGAAGCCAATGTGGCTGAAGATGGGACCGTTACTCTGAAAGGGACTATTCAAAAAGATGCGGTCAATCCGATTGTCCTAGTCAATTTTGACAATAATTGAGGGGCCAGCACTCAGGACCAGAGCAACTATGCCTACGCTGTTGTCAAAGCTCTCCAGGATACCTACGAAATCACTGAGATGAACATGGTTGGTCACTCCTACGGCAATATAGCTATCGTCTATTATATGCTCCAGCATGGCAGTGATACCAGTCTGCCTAAACTAGTCAAACAAGTGGATATCGCCGGTCACTTTAACGGGATTATCGGCATGGATGAACCGGAAGAAAACTCTCTAGATGGCGAAGGAAAACCAACTAGCATGACCGGGTCATATGAGGAGCTCTTGTCTCTTGGAGACAACTATCCTCAAGGACAAGTTGAAGTCCTCAACATCTATGGCAATACAGGTAAAGAGAGTGATGAGCGCGTGACCAATCTATCCAGTCAATCCCTAGCCTATCTGCTTAAAGGTTATGTCAAATCCTACCAAGAAAAGAAAATCACAGGTCTTAACGGCCAACACAGTAAACTCCATGAAACAACCTTGGTCGATAAGCCTCTAAATGCTTTCTTATGGGGAAAATGAGTTGATAAGAATATAAAAAAATCTAGTAGAGGCTGTCTACTAGATTTTTTTAATACAATGATTGGGTTGGCAGAGAAGAGAAGTAAAAGAACGAATCCAATTTCATCTGACATTTCATGTAAAGAATGTTAAATAAAGATAAAATAATGTAATCGTTTACTTTTATTTCTCATAATATTTACAGCCTTGTTTTTGATGGAGTTCAGAAAGATGAAGTCTAGTGATTATAACAAGGTCAGAGGAGTTATTGTCGAGAATTGTAATAAAGTGAGTCTGCATTCTAAGGTTACTATCACTAAATTATATTGGACAGCCTTAGAAATACCAACTTACCACGTAACTTATACCTATTCTGATAAAACTAACGATGACCAGAAAGTAGTATTAGAGAAAATACGGCTATTCATGAAGAAGGGTCAAGTGACTCTTATGGCAATGTTCCAGAATATAAGGAATCGTTTTTGAAGCAGAAATCTGTCCAAAAGGTTGAGAAGAAAATTAAAAAAACAATTGAAGAAACAAAAACTCGGTCTTCCTATTAGTTCATTTAGTTTTCTATCTAACTTCAGTCATGATGAAAAGGAGAAAAATCTGGATACCTTATCCTCAGACAATCTCAAAGAAGGTAAGAAGGACTTTGCAGGTTACTATCAAATTTCATACCAAACCTTGATTGATAAAGAGTTGATTGAGATGGTCATTTATATCGATGAAAAGATAACAGTCAAATCACAAGATATGAAAGATGCGGCTAAAAAGTTAGATGCTAGTGATCTTCCGAATGGTGAATATAATTTCTTTTATTCCAATACCAAGGATGAGAATCAAGATTAAATCAGTTATTCTTTTAAAGTAAAAGATGGGAAAGTCGTTTTTTATGAGGATGAGAATCTAGTACTAGAAGATGATGATTAAAGGTGAGGAGATGAAGAAAAGTTATAAATTCTATTTATTTGTTATTATCAAGAATCTTCATTCTCACAATCCTTTTAAAAACTGGATAGGAGAGATTATTTCAGAGTATCGTGCATAGGTTCTTAACATCAGAAGATTTCGTGAGACAATAAAAGATGATTGAAATAATCTTTCTTGAATAGAACACAAATAAGACATGTTTCTGACTAAAACAGATTCATGTCTTTTTTAGGTGTTATGATTTAATCATCTATTTTTCTTGATTATAAGCTAATAGATTTTATGAAATCATATAATCAGTTTGAATTTTTGATATAATAATTCTTAAAACTTAGGAGGCAACAGATGATACATAAACATGAAATCCCAATTTTAGAGTTTGATGATAGTCCTCAGGCTGTGATTATGCCGACACATGAGGACTTAGATTTAGACTTGCCGGCTAGGTGTATTTACGCCTTTTTAGAAGAAGAGATTGAACGCTATGCGAACGCCGTTGAGGCTGATAAAGTTGGAGAGTTTGTCTCCGCGACCAAAACTTATCCTATATTTGTTATGACTTACAATGGGGAGGAGATTTGCTTGGCTCAAGCTCCAGTTGGATCAGCTGCAGCTGCACAATTTCTTGATTGGTTAATTGGTTATGGCGTAAAACAAATCATTTCAACTGGAACTTGTGGCGTTTTGGTAAACATGAAGGAAAATGTTTTTTTGATTCCTACTATAGCGTTGAGGGATGAAGGAGCGAGTTACCACTATGTTGCGCCATCCCGCTATATAGACATGAATAAACAAGCTCTGGAAGCTATTGAGAAAACTTTAAAACAAAAGAAAATCCCCTATGAAGAGGTCATGACCTGGTCGACAGATGGTTTTTATAGAGAAACACCAGATAAGGTTTCCTATCGTATTGAAGAGGGCTGTAGTGTTGTAGAGATGGAATGTTCTGCACTTGCAGCAGTTGCTCAACTTCGAGGAGCTATTTGGGGATTACTACTCTTTACGGCAGATTCCCTTGCAGATATTGACAATTACGATCAACGAGATTGGGGCTCAGAGGCTTTTGATAAGGCTTTAGAGCTTTGTCTGGATATCATTGTCCAGATGTAATCCTAATTCAATAGAAAAAAGAGCATGACTATATAATCGTGCTCTTTTTAGATGTAAGTTATTATTTCAAAATATCCCAAAGTTCTTGGGTAGTCTCAGCTACAAAATCTGGATTTTCAGCTAATAAGGTTTCGTTAGTCCCGAATCCCCAGGTAACCGCTATTGTTTTGATGCCAACTGTTTTTCCACCAATCAAATCAAACTTGGTATCACCAACAATGACAGAACTGTCCTTATTCGCATTATTTTCAGTGATAGCACGCTGCAAGACGTCAGCCTTGTGGAAAGCAGTAGGTGTGGCCCCATAGATACCGTCAAAAAACTCAGTGATGCCAAGGTACTCGCACATTTCCAGAGCGGTAGGCTCATTTTTGGAAGTCGTAATATAGATTTTCTTATTTGGATCGTGACTCAGCTTTTCTAGAACCTCTTTTATACCGTCGTAGAGGTGAGCTTCAAACTGTCCTTTGGTCTCATAATAGTCACGATAAATTTTGACAGCTTGGGCAGCACCTTCTTCGCTAATTTCTTCTTTGAATGTCACTTCTAGAGGTGGTCCCATAAAGGTTCGAATTTTTTGGTTGCTAGGAACAGGTAGGCCCAGTCTTTCAAAGGTTTGGACAAAACCATTGTGGATGCCCTCGGAACTATCTATAAGAGTACCATCAAGGTCGAAGAAAATGTGTGTAAATGTCATATGATTCTCCAATACAATGTTATTTGTTTATTATATCATGATAGGACAAAATGCAAAGTCAAACAATACAAGTCAGACTTTCAAAGAGAAGACGATTGTGCTTGATTTTTATAGGGTGTAGTTGAAAAAAAGCTTCCAAACATATTGTTATCCTCTAAGGGGTGAGACAACCGGTCAAACTGGAAGTCAAGATTTTTCAATCCTTTTTAAGAAACAATACAAGGATAAAAAAGTGATTTCAGTGGGTTGGCAGGAAAATCCAGATTTAGAAAAGATTGTTGAGTTAGAACCTGATTTAATACTTATGACAGGAGAGCGAAAGGATCTTTATGAAGATTTGTCTGAGATTGCACCAACTGTTGGCTATTTATAGCAACACAAATGAAAAGCAGACATCTTTGACAAACGTGATGAAATGAAGAAAGATCTCGATAGAGTTGATGCTAAGGAGGCTGTTTTTGCGGAAAATGTCAAAGCTAAATTTAGCTTCCAAAAACTTATGTATTTGAGCGTGACTGTCAATGAAATCCGTTACTATACTTACGGGCATCTTGGTTACCTGTATGATACTTATAAGTTCAATCGTGTGAAACCTATAATCCAGATGATATGTTCCAACTTAAAAACTCACCTATCTGGAGTAAGCTTAAAGCTGTTCAAAATAATAAGGCTATCTATGCAGATTATTTAACTTATATGCTTGGATTTGGCATTGTGTCGCAAGAAATAATTATGAAACAAATAGCTGATGAATGGGGATTGAATTAAACTAAAAGGGGATCTAGCTGACAAACAAACGTCTGGTGTGTTTCTCAAAGAAAAATAGAGCTGAATAGTCATAGGAATCCAAAGCAATGGTTCACATAGGATAACGCCAAGATAGCCCATATAAAGAATGACAAACACAACAAAGAGAATTTTACCAAAAAGCTCAATAAAGCTAGAGGTTTTTGGTGTGAGTTTTTTACCTAGCCCCTGGAGACTATTTCTAAAGATGAAGAGTATTCCCAAAATAGGATAAAAAGGGAACTGATACGCAAGTAGCGGTCGGCGTTGTTGATAATCATAGCATTATCAGACCCAGAAATAAGACCAGCCAAGAAGGGACTTATCATATAGAGTAGGACACAAGCAATAATGGACCAAATGATAGAGACAAGGCATGACTGTTTTGACCCTTCGACAATACGTTTAAACTGTTGGGCTCCGAAATTCTGTGAGGTGAAGGTCGTCACCCAGCAGCAAGGGAGGTCAAGGGTAGAACCGCAAAGGACATAATTCGTCTTGCTGCCACCTGAGCACTAATGATGAGAGGGCAGAAGCCATTAATGGCGTACTGTAAGGTCACAGTTCCAATAGAAACAATGGAATTCATGAGGCCCATGGCCATTCCTTGTCCAAAAAGGTCCAGATAAAGGCTTGAATCAAGAACAAAGTCAGACTTATGTAGTAGGAGAAAGGTCACCTTTTTCTTAATATAGTAAAGACAGAGTATAGCTGACAACCCCTGTGAGATAATAGTTACTAAGCCTGCTGATTGTACGCCAAGATGGAGCTGTGTAATAAAAAAGTCTAAAATGATATTAACTAAGGCTGAAAAAAATCAGGAAGTAGAGAGCTGTGAGGCTATCCCCAACCGCCCTAAGAAGCCCTGCGCACAGATTATAACCCAAGCTTACCCCAACACAAGACACAATCATAGAAATATACTGGTAGGACTGTCTAATGATAGAACTAGGAGTTCCTAAAAAGTTAGCAAAGGATAAAGACCAAAATGCCCTAAAAACATAACTGAGACACTTAAGCCTAGACCAATAACAAGTGTGGTAGCTACAGATTGACGAAGCTTATCATATTTTTGCGCACCATAATAACATGCAATAACAACCCCCCATATCATTTCTAACACCAAGGGCAAATCCGATTACCAAATCAAAAATAGAAGAGGAAGCCCCAACAGCAGCCCCAGGCATCAGGTCCTAGAAAGCGTCCCACAATCATGACATCAGCAGTATTGTAGAGCTGCTGGAAAATATTAGAAACTAGAGTAGGCAGAGCAAAGATTAAAAGAGACCTCAAAATTGGGCCTCCTAAAAGATCAACTGACGAATTTTTTATAGTACTATTATAACAAGAGAGTAATCGTGAAACAATAATAAAAAGTCACCCTAGGATGACTTTTTCATAGACTTTAGATAGCGGTTGAGCTTTTGTGACATATGGATATAACTGGCCGCAATCATTGGAAGCTGTAAGTAAATATAGGGAAGGGTGTACTGGCTCTTGGTCTCAGAAATGAGATGGAATAGAAGCCCTCCAAAAAATAGAATGAGGAAAGAAAATGTCAAAAAATTCAAGGTTCAATGAAGATTTTAGTTATATCATGTTGATTGTAAGTCTACTAACAGTCTTTTCTGTGCTCTTTATAAAACTTACATACTTAGTAGCATTACCTTATTATAAAGTTATAACAAACTTGTTCTCAGAAAAAGTTAGCCAGTCTTAAGCTCAAAAGTTCAAAAATTGGATGCGCTTTCTTACTGTAGGCTGATTTGTAGATATTAACAGTATTGAAGACAACAAACGTATCAAAAATGCTTCTGTTACTTTATCATTTTTACCAATAGCACTTCTTGTGTATTTAATTACTGCTCCATTAACTTATGATGCTTCTTCAGACTCAATAATATGGGTGATTTCATTTATTTTTCTGTGTTTTACAATAGGTAGTGTAATTGGATTTTACAAAAATTTTAAGTTTACAAAAAATACTCAAGATTACCACAAGAATATGTATTGAATAATAAATATAAAATAAACCACTAATATAATGAAAAAAAGGAACCTACTAAGTTCCTTTTTTATTACAGTTAAACTAACATTAACAACCACTAGGCATTACATAATGGTTGGTGGAATGTTCAATTTATTTCATTCGCATGCTGTCAATTTTTTCTTCAGTTGGTGTGACACGTAAGGTTTTTTGTCCCGTATAAGTCACAAATCCAGGCTTACCTGC
This sequence comes from uncultured Turicibacter sp., assembly GCF_938044715.1. Lineage (NCBI taxonomy): Bacteria > Bacillati > Bacillota > Erysipelotrichia > Erysipelotrichales > Turicibacteraceae > Turicibacter > uncultured Turicibacter sp. The sequence continues at coordinate 10,865 of NZ_CALIOS010000051.1, read as the reverse complement.
TGTTGGTTTGTTGAGTTTCTTAACATCAATCATATCTACTTGAACCAAGTTTGATAGACGAGCCTTAGAGTAGTAGGCAGCTAGTTCTGCCGCATCAGTCTTGACCTCATCGGTTGGGTTAAGATTGTCCTTGATGACCACGTGACTACCTGGAATATCCTTGGCGTGGAACCAGAGCTCACCTTTTTTAGCTATCTTGAAGGTCAACTCCTCGTTTTGTAGGTTATTACGACCAACCATGATAATGGTCTTGCCATCAGAAGCTAGATAACGTTCAGGTTTCTTGCGTTTCTGACGTTTGTCAGTTGAACGACGCCTCATAAAGCCAGCTTGTACAAGCTCCTCACGAATGTCTTCGATCTCATCCATGTTAGCTTGAGAAAGACTGAACTCGACACTTTCCAAATAGTTAATGGTTTGCTTGGTTTCTTCAATTAAACCAGTTAAGTGCTTAACAGCTTCCTTGAGTTTCTGGTATTTCTTGAAGTAACGCTGAGCATTCTGGTTAGGCGTTAGAGCCACATTTAGAGGAATGGTAATCTTTTCGCCAGTATAGTAGTTGTCTAGTTCTACACTATCCTTGTCATTTGGCACCATGCTCAGAAAGGTTGTTAAAAGTTCACCTTTTTGACGGAACTCCTCAGCATTTTCAGTAGCAGCAAGCTCTTTTTCTTGTTTAACAAGTTTCTTCTTGTTTTTTTCCAGTTCATTTTGCACACGATGGATCAAATCACTAGCCTGTTGAGCCACACGGTCACGCGCCGCCTTGTCCAAGTAGTAGTAGTCCAAAAGCTCTGACAAGGTCTCAAACTCAGGTTGGTCCTGACTATCTGAGAATCTTACAGCTGAAAATGCCTTAGTCGTAAGATTAGGTTCGACCCCACGATTAAAGAAGTCACGAAAATTCTTGAGTTTATCAGTCTCTAATAAAGCTGATAATTCATTAGCCGTATCACGCCCCAACCCTTGGAAGAGTTTTTGAAGGTTTTTAGCTGACAAATCCTCCGTCTGTAAGAGTTCAAAGAGATTTTCGTCTGAAATATCGAAAGGATTCCTAGCATCTGTCTTTGGCGGAGCAATGTAGGTAGAGCCAGGCAAAATAGTTCGGTAACTATTTTGCGAGAAACCAACGTGCTTGATAGACTCTATGATTTTGTTCTCGTTCTTGTCAATAAGGATAATGTTGGAGTGTTTCCCCATGATTTCCATAACAAGAGTAACCTTAACACTGTCACCGATTTCGTTTTTGTTAGACACGGAAATCTCAAGAACACGGTCATTTTCCAGCTGCTGGATATCCTCAATAACAGCTCCCTGAAGGTATTTACGCATAATCATGGTATAGGTGTTTGGATTCTGAGGATTTGGCAACTCTGCCTTGGTTGTCTGGATACGCCCAAAGACAGGGTGAGCCGAAAGCAAAAGCTTGTAATTCTGACGATTGTTACGAATGGTCAACACCAATTCACGCTCAAAAGGCTGATTAACCTTCTGGATACGCCCGTAAAGCACCTGCTCACGTAACTCGGCCGTCATATGATGAAGAAAAAAGCCGTCAAAAGACATGATGCACTTCCTTTCTTGTTAGTGGTAATGGTTGTTATTTTAATTGTGATAATATATAAAATGCTTAACTATTATAGCATAAATCCGGTAGAAATGTTTGGGGAGGGTCGAGAATCTAAACTGATTATTTTAATCTATTATAAATTATCATAAAAAATGGTATGACATAAGTAGCTAAAACATATCAAAATTCTTCAAATATTCTTTTGAATTATATTCTAGGGTAGTGTAAAATAAGTTGTGTAAACACAAAATTATTGATAGTATCCGATGATTTTAAGATATAGAGTAGTTAGAAATGAATTTAGTATGGTGGTTTAAAGTGGAAAAAGGAACGATTATATTTCAGCGTGATGAGTTTGATAATTATTATAGAAGTGTATTAAATGGTGGTAAATATGTTGATCCTGATTGTAGAGAGGACATTGATACACCCTACTATAATTTTTTAACGGAATTTCTAAGAAAAAGAGAGAGTGAAAGTAATTATAAAAATAAATATTCTTTTATTCCCCCTAAACTTGCTAAACTAACTAGTGACAGTGAGAAAAAGATAAAAGATAATGATAAATATAAAATTGTTGTGAAGCAAAATGACGAATTGCTGTTCAGACTTACTTCAGATCAATTTGGTTTTTCGGGAGATGAATATGTATATCAGCAATCCTATGGTCATCTCAAGTATCCTTTAGCTAGAATTAATTATTTATCTAAAAATGAATCTATTGATGAGAGAAAGAGGATTTTAAATAAACTAATTAATTATGTGAAAAATACAAGAACGCTTGGTGGATCTTTTATCTGGCCTACGCCTAAGAAAAGTGAAGGTTTTCGAAATAGCAAATATAATATGAGTCGTGGTGTAGGTTCTTATATAGAAGATCGAGTAGATTTAACTCTTTTAGAGATTAAACATGCACTAGATGGGGAATATCATAAATCTCAACATAAAGATGATATCCTATATGCTCTTTATATTAAAAACACAGATGGTATACGAACATGGTTGGACCATTTTGAGACATTTGAGAAATTTGTTGATTATTTTATGTTTAATAATTTTATTGAAAATGGAATGCCAATTAACATCTTGACAGGTAAGGCTATTTGTGAAGAAGAAGTAAAAAAATATAAAAATAAAACATGTCAGATCAAGAATCTCAAATTAAGTGAACTGTTAGAGATGATTGAGAGATTAGAAAACATGATAATTAATAGAACATGTCTGATGGAAGAACATATAAAGGATTATATAGTAAAGAGATATAATATGGATTGAGCTCCCTTTATCTATAACAGGTAGTGTAAAATAAGTTGTGTAAATACAAAAATAATTGACAGTATCTTGTTGGTTGAAAAGTCTTTACAAATTTGGTAAAATTCCTATAGAAATGATGATAATGGAACGTCGTGGAATATCAACATGACGTTTTAACGCAACGGGGAAAACTCTTGCGTTTTTTGTTTTGAAAGTCTGTTATAGTTAAATAGACAAAATGTCTTTAATAAAGAGTGCCCCTAACCCAAGATTAATGTGTGATGATAGTTATGGTAAAAAATAAATTAAGCTAGGAAGTTAAGAATATGGAAATCAAAAATCACTTTGGTGTATACGGAGTCTGCCTTCAAGAAGGGAAATTGCTATGCATTGAGAAAACGAGAGGACCTTATCAGAATCGTTTTGATTTACCGGGTGGTGGTCAAGAACTAGGTGAGGGACTGACAGAAACCCTCGAAAGAGAGGTTCTGGAAGAGACGGGCTATACGCTTAGCCGTTATTCAAATCCTAGGATTTATAATGTAATGGTTCAAGAAGGTGGGCAAGACTTCGCAGTACATCACATCATGGCCTTTTATGATATCGTACTCGATTTTGAGCGCTCTCAAAAATCCCTTCCTCAAGAGGTTCTTGATGGAAGCAATGATTCAGCAAATGCAATTTGGATTCCTTTCGAGCAGATTACCGAAAAAAATGCCTCACCCTTAGTGTTGAAGGTGAAGGCAGAGTTAGTTGGATTTCCAGAATTAGAACTGACAAGCTATATAAATTGGAAGACAAAAGAAGGATAACAAATGAAACCTCAAGAAATGTGGAATACCTATAAGCAAATTAACCCCTCGATCGGAGATGAAATCGATGCTTGGGCTTTTGGAGTAGAAGCCGATCTCTTGGCAGATTTGGAAGATAAAGACCTTACAAAGTGTTTAACCGTGTTTGTGATAGCTTTGAGAGCTATTCTAAGGGTTGCAGTGAAGCATAGCTAATGAAGCGCTTGGGTTATCTGAGCGCTTTTAAAAACTTGAAAAAACTTGATATAAAACGCCCTAATTGTTGGGAAATGTTGGTATAAAACACCACTATATTATTGGAAAATATGGGAATGGAAACCATAAATGTTAGAAAATACTAGAATATAAAAGTATATAGTGGCGCGTGGTGTAAGAATGTTGAGAAATGTTGCTATAAAACCCCTCTATAACGTCCATAGAGCGTCTTAAACAAAGAATAGTCCGATATACTCGGGCTATTTTTAAATGCACCCCCGCCCCTATTATGAGCCTAGGAGAGCCACAACAAGGTGTCTTCTTACGTCACGCACAATTTTTGAGGTTTTTTATAGGGTGTCTATACCAATTTATGCTAATGTTTGCTAAGATTTTCGCTATAATAGAATTACTTAAAAAAGCACGTATTTTTCTGTATCAATTATGAATAGCATAGGAAAGGAGAATAATATAATACTAACCTATGATGAATTTAAAGAGGCTATGGACAAGGGTTTTATTAAAGGTGATACTGTCCAGATTGTCCGAAAGAATGGTAAGATCCATGACAACGTTTTAGACGGTGAACGAGTTGAGCACACGAAACATTGAGTTTAGAAAAAGTATCGGATATAATAAAGGAGTTAGCGGACGAGTTAGGCGTTAGTAAGACATATATATATAAATCATACGAGTAGTCAATATTCATTCAGAACTACTTAAAAAAAGAATAGATTATTTTTAAATATTAAACAACAGGAAATAATAAAAAACTATTTAGATAAACCACCAACACAAGCACCAACAGCAGATAAAGAACCACCAACAGTAGATGTGTTTTTTTTACAAAACGAATTGGTAAAAAGAGGAGTAGAAATTGAAAAATTACATGAATTGTTAGACCAGCAACAACGATTAGCCTTACAAGATAAAAAGTTGTTAGAGGAATACAAAGCAGAAAACGACAGGTTAAAAGTTCTCAAAATGCCCTCACAGGAAACAGAATTCAAACACTTAGACAATCAATATAAAGATGAAGAGAACGCTCTTAAAGAGAAGTTGGAAAATTTGCAGGAACAAATCAAAGATCAAAAAAGGATAGAAGAACAAGAAAAACCAAGGAAATGGTGGGGACTATGGAAATGAGGGGAATCAAATGAGTCATTCGGAACAAATGATTGAAAACCAGTTCATACAAATCTTAAGTGAGAAAGAAAATCAGTGGACTTATCGTCCGGACTTGAAGTCGGAAGAAGCACTTTGGCAAAACTTTAGAAGCCATTTGAACCGAATAAATTTAGCAGTATTGGGAGAGCAACCATTAACGGACAAAGAATTTAAGCAAGTTAAAGTCGAGTTTTCACGTTTGACCGGAACGCCTTTTTTAGCTTCTCAATGGCTTAGAGGAGAAAACGGGGTGGCTCAAGTTTTATTAGAGCGAGAAGATGGGAAAAAAGTGACTTTAGAAGCCTTTAGAAATAAGGATATTTCAGGAGGAACTTCTTCTTATGAGGTAGTGCACCAAGTGGTCCCAGATTCCTCTAGAGTAGATCGTGGAGATGTGAGCTTGCTGATTAATGGACTCCCAATCATTCATATTGAGCTCAAAAAAGAGTCCGCTAAAGACGGTTTCATGCAAGCTTATTATCAAATTCAGCGTTATGCAGAAGATGGATTTTTTAAAGGGATTTACGCAACTACTCAAATCATGGTAATCTCCAATAAAGTTGATACCCGATACTTTGCAAGACCTAGTGAAGATACCGCTGAAGCCTATGCTCGGATGAAGAAGTTTTTATTTAATTGGCGGACTGAAGACAATCAAACGGTTTCCGATTTGTTTGATTTTACTCGTACAGTTTTGCGGATACCCGATGCCCATGAATTGATTAGCCAATATACCATTCTCGTCGATGATCAAAAAAATCAAAAATTCCTCATGGCTTTAAGACCTTACCAAATTCATGCTATTCGTAAGATTCGTCAAAAAGCGGCACAACATGAAGGAGGATTCATTTGGCATGCGACAGGTTCAGGAAAGACTATTACCAGTTTTGTCGCAACGAAATTATTAGCTCAAAATGCGATCGGTGTCGATCGTACGGTTATGGTTGTTGATAGAACAGACTTAGATGCTCAAACGCAGGATGAGTTTACGAAGTTTGCCTCGGAATACCATACCGGACAAACGACCGGAAATTCGGTAGCCAATACTTTGATTGTTGGGATCAAAAATCAAAAACAGTTGGCTCAAAACCTCCTTTCATCAAAAAATAATAATACGATTTTAGTGACCACGATTCAAAAACTCTCTGCAGCTATGTGAAGCGCTCAACAAGAGAGTGAAGAAAAAGGTTCCAATCAATTTGAGAAGCTACGGAAAGAACATATTGTTTTTATTGTTGATGAGGCTCATCGTGCGGTTAGTGATGAGGAAATGAAGCGAATTAAGAAAATATTACCCAATTCAACCTGGTTTGGATTAACGGGGACACCTATTTTTGAAGAAAATAAAAAGCAAGAAAATGGAACCTTTGCCAGAACGACGAGCCAGCAATACGGGCCACTCCTTCACTCCTATACAATCAAAAATGCCATGGATGATGGGGCTGTGTTAGGCTTTCAAGTCGAGTATCATTCACTGATTTCAGAAGAGGATCAGGAGGTGATTGTCACCCAACTCAATAAAGGAAAGTTGCCAGACGATGTCCTCCAACAAGAAAAATTATTGCCTACGGAACTGTATGAAACAGATGAACATATTCGTACCATGTTACAAAAAATCTTTAATCGGAGAAGTGTGGTCAAAAAGTTCAAGGTAAAGAATGGTTTTCCTACGATGTCAGCTATTCTTACCACTCACTCGATTGCCCAAGCCAAACATATTTACCGGATTTTAAAGGAAATGAAAGATAATGGGACACTCTTGAATGGGCGACAATTTGATGAACGTCATCAACTGATTGATAAAGATTTCCCAAGAGTAGCCATTACCTTCTCAACCAATCCGGATCAATTAGAAAAAAATGAACAAGACGATGAATTAGTAGAGATCATGAAAGAGTATGCGAAACAGTTTGATGCTTCTCCTTATCAAGATGAGAAACTCTACAATCAAAATATAAATAAACGGTTGGCCCGTAAGGAAAAGCAATATCAATCGGATGGTCAGTGGCTAGATTTTGTTATTGTTGTCGATCGTTTATTGACAGGCTTTGATTCTCCAACGATTCAAACCTTATATATTGATCGAGAAATGAACTATCAAAAGCTCCTTCAAGCGTTCTCAAGAACCAACCGTATTTATACAGGAAAAGATTCTGGGTTGATTGTCTCTTTTAGAAAGCCCTTTACCATGAGAGAAAATGTGCGAAACACGTTTCGTCTATTCTCAAATGAAAATCAAAACTTTGATCAACTGATTCCAAGAGAATATGAAGAAGTTAAAAGAGAATTTATCGAATGTTCAACACTTTATAAACAAAGCGAAGCTGACCTATCGGATAATCCCAATGATCTTAAAACGATGATTGCGCAAGTGAGTGCTTATCAAAAGCTAGAAAAGAGTTATAAAGCGCTCCGAAGCTATGATCAATACGAAGAGGACTTTGAAGAATTTTCAGAAGTAGTGGAGCAGTTGCCACAATATCAAGGAAAAACGGAAAATATTAAAATAAAGATTAAAGAAATGATCGAGGATGAGGAGCATCCTGAGGAAGACTTCGAGAAGCTTTTACAAGAGATTGCTTTTTCTTCGCAGCTCAATGCGACACATAAAGACGTCGTGGATAGTTTTTATATTAATCAACTTTTGAAAGCGATCCAATTAAACGAAGCAGGGGCCGTTGAAAAATTTGAAAAAGAAATCCAACAAAAGGATCCTCAAATCCAAAAGATGTATCACACCTTGAAAGATCAACTCGTCAATACTACTGAAGAGATCGATGTGGCTCAATTAAAAGAGACTTCGATTCAAAATGAAATTCAAAGACAACTTCAAAAAGAAGCTGAAGAATTTGGATTATCCTTCGACTTTTTACAGTCTGCAATGAACGAATATCAAAGCGATAAGAAAACGATCCCTTATTTAACCCATTTACTGGATTCGATGACTCTTAGTAAAGAAGAGTTCGAAGCCAAAACGGGTGAAAAATATAGAAGAAGAACAAAAGTTTTAGAAGAACGACTACAACAAAACTTTGAACAACTTCAAAAATGGAAGGAAGAATTATAATGGCGACAAGTTTAAACCAACAACTATGGGCTTCTGCGGATATCTTACGTGGGAAGATGGATGCAAGTGAGTACAAAAACTACTTACTGGGATTAATTTTCTATAAGTACTTGTCTGATAAGCAGCTTAGAGAAGTTTATGAACAAGAAAATGGAAAAACAGATACCTTCCCAGAACGCTCCACTCTGTATGCAGGGTTCATGGAGTGGTACGAAGAAGACAAAGACGATTTAATCGAAAATATCCAACCCAGACAAGGTTACTTTATCCAACCCGATCGATTGTTTTATCACTACCGCATCAAAGCTGATAACTATGAATTTAACTTGACCGACTTACAAGCAGGTTTTAATGAGTTGGAACGTCAAGGAGAAGAATTCAGTGGATTGTTTGCGGATATTGATTTAAACTCCACAAAATTAGGCTCAAATGCACAACAACGTAATGTGACGATTACTGAGGTCTTGCGTGCCTTAGATGAGATTGATTTATTTGAACACAATGGCGATGTGATTGGGGACGCTTATGAGTATTTAATCGGGATGTTTGCGGCAGGTGCAGGTAAAAAAGCAGGAGAGTTTTATACCCCTCAAGCTGTTTCACGCATCATGTCAGAAATTACGTCGATCGGGCAAGAATCTCGAGTGCCTTTTCATATTTACGATCCTGCGATGGGTTCGGGTTCTTTGATGCTTAATATCCGTCGCTATCTCATCCATCCAAATCAAGTCCATTATCATGGCCAAGAGTTAAATACGACGACCTTTAACTTAGCACGTATGAACTTAATTCTTCATGGAGTAGATAAAGAACGCATGAACCTGAATAACGGAGATACTTTAGATGCCGATTGGCCCTCAGAAGAGCCTTATCAGTTTGATTCTGTGGTCATGAACCCTCCTTATTCTGCGAAATGGTCAGCGGCAGATAAGTTTCTCTCTGATCCTCGCTTTGAACGTTTTGGGAAATTAGCGCCTAAATCTAAAGCGGACTTTGCCTTTCTCCTTCACGGTTTTTACCATTTGAAAGAATCAGGAACAATGGGGATTGTCCTGCCCCATGGCGTGCTCTTTAGAGGAGGCGCAGAAGGAACCATCCGTCAAGCTCTTTTAGAGATGGGAGCCATTGATGCGGTCATTGGCTTACCGGCCAATATCTTTTTTGGAACGAGTATTCCGACAACGGTTATTATTTTGAAGAAAAACCGTTCTCGGCGTGATGTCTTGTTTATCGATGCTTCTCAAGACTTTGAAAAACAAAAAAATCAAAATGTCCTGTTGGATGAACATATTGATAAAATTGTTTCTACCTACAAAAAGCGAGAAGATATTGAAAGATATGCTCATGTTGCAAGTTTTGATGAGATCCAAGAAAATGACTTTAACTTAAATATTCCTCGTTATGTCGATACCTTTGAGGAAGAAGAACCGGTTGATTTGGTTGAGGTGAATACCAATCTCCTTAAGATCAATGAAGAATTAGTTCAACAAGAACAAACGCTCTTATCTTTGATTGACGATTTTTCAGAAAGTAAAGAGAATCAAGCCTTGATTGAATCGATGCGTCTTCTTTTGAGAGGCGGTCATGATGAGTAAAAAAAGTCCACAATTAAGGTTTGAAGGTTTTACGGATGATTGGGAACAGCGTAAGTTAGGGGAACTTTCTCAAAAAATATCAGTAGGCATTGCTACATCTTCGAGTAAATATTTTAGTTCTCAAGATCATGGAGTTCCATTTATAAAAAATCAGGATATTAAAGAGAATAGAATAAATACCAAAAATTTAGAATATATTTCTAAAGAGTTTGATAATAAAAATAAAAATAAAAGAGTGAAGCAAGGCGACATAATTACAGCTAGAACTGGTTATCCAGGTCTAAGTGCTGTAGTACCCAAAGAGTTAGAAGGGGCGCAAACGTTCACCACACTAATTACTAGACCAATATCTGAAATGATTTTATCTGAATATATTTCAATATTTATAAATTCTCCATATGGTATGAAACAAATAAGTGGTATGGAAGCTGGCGGAGCTCAAAAAAATGTAAATGCTGGTATAGTGCAAAATTTACTTATACCGTTACCTTCTTTGGATGAACAAAAAAAAATATCTAATTTTATTTTAAAGTTAGATGACACTATCGCTCTTCATCAACGTAAGTTAGATTTGTTGAAAGAGCAGAAAAAAGGCTACTTGCAAAAAATGTTCCCTAAAAATGGTGCCAAAGTTCCTGAATTGCGATTTGCGGGGTTTGCTGACGATTGGGAAGTGCGTAAGTTGAACGAGGTTTCCGATATTTATGACGGAACCCACCAAACTCCTAAGTATCAAGATAATGGTGTGATGTTTCTTAGTGTTGAGAATATCAAGACTTTGACTTCAAATAAGTTCATTTCTCGTGAGGCTTTTGAAGATGAATTCAAAATAAGACCACAACGAGGTGATGTCTTGATGACTCGAATCGGGGATATAGGAACTGCGAATGTCGTTGAAACAGACGAAGACCTCGCCTATTACGTTAGTCTTGCACTATTCAAATCTGAGGAGTTAAATCCTTATTTCTTGCAGGCAAGTATTTATGCACCATTTGTACAAGACCAGATTTGGAAGAGGACTTTGCATATCGCCTTTCCAAAGAAAATTAACAAGAATGAGATTGGTCAAGTTCCAATCAATGTTCCGACACTAGCAGAACAGACGAAAATAGGCTCATTCTTCAAACAACTCGACAAAACTATCGCTCTTCATCAACGTAAGTTAGATTTGTTGAAAGAACAGAAAAAAGGCTTTTTACAAAAGA
>NZ_CALIOS010000050.1:0-159920 GCF_938044715.1 uncultured Turicibacter sp. | reverse complement strand
TTATTACCATTAAATACGTTTACCAGTTGTCTGACTTAATTATATAATTCAGGATACAAAAAAGCACTTGCATTTTCCAGTTATTTTTAATTATATATAAAAGCACTTACAAATAGTATTATCTAAATACTCAAAAATATGATATAATGTCTACATAATAGAGGGGGTTAGCGCTATCATGATTTGTTTCAAACCAAAATCAGATTACACTAAATTAGATTTTATGCTATATCACTGTGGAACCGGTGAGTGTGAAAAGAATTCTTCATGGGGGCCTGGAGTTCGTGATTATTATAGCCTTTATTATGTTTACGAGGGGAAAGGTTATTTAATTATTGATGGGCAAGAGTATGAAATTAAAGAAGGTACTTGTTTTTTAGTGCCACCACACTCACTTGTTTCCTATCGACCGAATCCAAGTAATCCATGGGGATATTATTTTGTATCTTTTAATGGACTACATGTTGATTCTTACTTGGGACGCCTTAACTTGTCACCCTGTTCACCAATCTCAAAATGTGATCGACATGAAGCAATTGAACGTTGCTTTGAACTAATATTGACAGCAGGGCAATTCAAACACAGCATGGACCTACAAGCATTAAGTGGATTTTATGCACTACTTGCGACATTAGCTGAGTATAGTCATTCACATCAAACTAAAATTCAAACAATGAGTAAACAATCAGATTATATTCGTCAAGCAATTGAATTTATTGAAACGAATTACGCACGCCATATTACAGTTGAAGAAATTTCAAATTATGTGGGAATTAATCGAAAATACTTAACTAAATTATTCAATGAATTAATGGCTGATTCACCTAAAAACTATCTAATTCATTTCAGAATTCATAAAGCATGTAACCTACTAAGGAAAACTAACTTAACGATTCAAGAGATTTCCCATTCTGTTGGATATACCGATGCTTTAGTCTTCTCCAAAATCTTTAAAAAAGTCATTGGAACTTGCCCACGCGAATACCGTAGTTCAAATTTTATTGCTTAACAAAAAGACTCAAGCTCATTTTTTATAAAATGAATTTGAGTCTTCTTTTTATATCTAGAATGCAGTAGAAAATAATCAGATTATGGGTTATAATCCGAGGATTGCATTGCATCTTGAATTAACATCTGTTTTAATAATAGTTAAAAAGGGGGTATTTCGTTGAAAAATTTAGAGTTTATTTATAATAGAAAAAGTATCCGTAAATTTAAAGATATCCAGATTCCTAAGGAAGATATCTTAACATTACTTGATGCTGCAACACAGGCACCATCGCCTAAACATCAACAAAATTGGCATTTTGTTGTGCTCCAAAATCGAGATATTATTAATCAAATGAGTGACATCGTAACAGAAAGTCATACTCAAATTGCAAACTTGGCACCAACAAAAGAACAGGGTGAAAAATATATGCGCCTACTAAAATACTACACCCTATTCAAACACGCTCCAGTCGTTATTATTGTTTATGGAAACGAATATGATATGATTGAGTACGATATTTTAAAGGCAAATGGTGCGAGTGAAGAACGATTAGCCGAAATTATCGCACCTCAATCAGCTATACAAGGAATCGGTGCTGCTGTTGAAAATTTTTTACTAGCCGCAACAGCAATGGGATATGGAACTTGTTATATGACAGGCCCAACTCATGCAAAAAAAGAAATTGAAGATTTAATCGGATTTAAAAAAGATGGTTATCAATTAATGAGCTTAATCGCTCTTGGAGTACCTGAGGATAACACTCCTCCTGCTCCAAAACGTAAGCCATTAGAAGAAGTTGTAACTTTCATCGATTAGAACATAAAAGCGAGTTTGCTATCAAATGAACTCGCTTTTATGTTTTTTTAATGCTTAAAGAAATATAATAATTTACTTACCCTTTTATTCTACTGATCTATGCTTGAAACAGTTGCTTCACCATCTCTTATCTATTCTCCCTCTCTTTCAACATAAATTGTCTTACTCGTTAAATTGCTCGCTTGTGTTGAACTTTATCTTCTTAAACAAAAATCTTAGAAAAATATAAACCCCTTCACTTCATTAGATAAACAAGTTCAACCCTGAATCTTCAGCTGCACCTAAGTATGAAGCAACTCCTCCAATTTCAACACCTTTTATAAATTCTTCTTGTTTAATTCCCATTAACTCCATACTCATAGAACAGGCAACAACTTTTACTCCCATATTAATGGCATTTTCAATTAATGTTTCTAAATCATCAACATTATGTTTTTTCATGATTTTTTTAATCATAGCAGGACCCATTCCCATCATGTTCATTTGTGATAATCGTAATTTATCTGTATTCCCTGGTAACATAAAGTCGAACATTTTTTCCATTGTATCTTTCGATACTTTTGGTTTATTTTTAGATTTTAATATATTTAATCCCCAGAACGTGAAGAACATCGTAACTTCTTTCCCCATTGAGGCAGCCCCTGTTGCAATAATAAATGAGGCAATTGCTTTATCTAAATCACCACTAAATACAACGAGTGTTGCTCCATTTTTATCGAGGGTATTTGTATTCGCTGTTTGAGAAACTTGAGTTCCTTTTTGAAGATAAGCAACAAAGTTTTTTTCATTTTTATTAAATTCTGAATTTAATAATGTATTTCCAGTTTTCTCACACCAAGATGAAATGTCTTTAGTAAAACCAGGATCACTTGCTTTAACTTCTAGAATCTCACCATCTGTCATATGATTCATTTCTTCAAATACTCGACGAATTGGCCCCGGACATTGTAATCCACAAGCATTCAATTTTACTTTGACAGGCATATCATCTAAATTTTGTGATACCACTGGCGTTACCTCCTTATTTTTAATAATTGATATCCACTGCTTACTTATTGCTTGCTGTGCTTTTTCAATCGCTAGATACGTTTTAACTCCACCATCAATATTTTTAGCTTTGAATCCATATTGGTTAAGTAGGCGACAAGCCACATAACCACGTAGTCCTACCTGACAGGTAACATAAACAGTTTTATCTGTTGGAAGTTCATTTAAACGATTTCTTAATTGCCCTAGTGGGATATGAATCGAATTTTTAATTTTACCTGTCATTAATTCAAAAGATTCACGCACATCTAAAACAACTGATGTTGTTTCATCTAAACTATTTACTTCACTCCAATCAATGGTTTCAATTAAGCCATCCATGATATTTTCTGCATAATACCCTAGCATGTTCACTGCATCTTTAGCTGAGTTATATGGTGGGGCATAGCAAACTTCAACATCTTGTAAATCAATAACGTTTAGATTTCCTTTAATAGCTGTGGCAATAACATCGATTCTTTTTTCAACACCATCTATTCCAACTCCTTGAGCACCATAAATTTGTCCTGTTGTTGGATTGAATAAGAGTTTATACGCGATTGGGAAGGCTCCAGGATAATAACCTGCATGAGAGCCTGGGTGAATGTGAAGTGCTTTGTATTCAAGATTTAATCGTTTTAATGTTTTTTCGTTATTTCCTGTTGCTGCAACTGTATAATCAAATACTTTTGCAACTGATGAACCAAGTGTTCCTTTATATTCCGATTCTTTACCACAAATATTATCAGCAACGATACGACCTTGACGATTAGCTGGCCATGCAAGAGGAATTATCGTGGGTTGTTTATTAACAAAATCCATGATTTCAACCGCATCACCTAATGCGTAAATAGACTCATCACTTGTCTTCATTTTTTTATCAACAACAATCGCACCACGTTCATTTAAAGCAAGTCCCGCTTCACGTGCAATCGTTGTTTCAGGATGTACCCCAATGGATAAGATAATTAAATCAGTTTCAATAACTTGCCCACTATTTAACACAACTTTTTTACCGTTATTTTCAAAGGATTTAACTCCATCATTCAAAATTAATTTAACACCTTTATCTACTAAGTGTTCATGAATTATACTTACCATTTCAATATCTAATGGAGCCATGACTTGACTACTTGCTTCAACCAATGTAATTTCAAGCCCTCTTTCATGCAGATTTTCGGCCATCTCCAGACCAATAAATCCTCCACCAATGACAACAGCATGTTTAGGTTTTTGGTTATCCACAAATGATTTGATTTGATCTGTATCTGGAATATTTCTTAAGGTAAATAGATTATTGCATTCGTTGATTCCAGAAATCCCTGGTTTGATAGGCTGAGCCCCAGGTGATAAAACGAGTACATCGTAAGTTTCTTCGTAACTTTCACCTGTTTTATGATTTGTAACGGTAACAACTTTATTTTCTTTGTCGATTTTAATAACTTCACTTAAATTACGAATATCTATTTTAAATTTAGTACTCATTTGTTCAACTGTTTGAACAATTAATTTTTCACGTTCATCGATGACTTCTCCAATATAATAAGGTAATCCACAATTTGCAAATGAAATATATTCCCCTTTTTCAAACATAATGATTTCTACTGTTTCATCTAGCCGACGTAAACGTGCCGCCGTTGAGGCCCCCCCAGCGACTCCACCAACAATAATTACTTTTTTACTCATCTTAAAACTCCTTTCACAAGGAACCCATCGTTTAATTTGCTTTATAAATTAAACAAATTTTTCTTCAATCGATAAATATCCCCTGCACTCTTTATATCTAAAGTATATTCTGAATATTCTAAAAGTTATGTAACTAAGTCACATAAGAAGCAACTACTCTCCTGTTGTATAAAATAATAAAAAACCACGCTTTTTAAGCGTGGCTATATATAATTCAATTTATATCTAAAATCATGTCACAATTAGGCTATCATTTCATAATATATCAAGAAATGAAGCTAGGAGATGATGGTATGTACAGTAATCAACCTTATTCATCTATGAGTTATAATAATGAAAATTTTTCAACACCTATTGATAATTATTCAAATTATACTATTCAAAGTGTACCCGAGCAAACCGAGCAAAGAATCATAATCCCACAAGGAGTAGGCGGTGGACAACCTATTATGAACAATCCTATGGGAGCCCAATACTATCCAGTTGTTCAACAACCTTATCAACCTATGGGGCAACCGAATTGGCCTATGAATCAACCCTACCAACCCATGGGACAACAAAACTGGCCTATGAATCAACCCTATCACCCTATGGGACAACAAAATTGGCCTATGAATCAGCCTTATCAACCTATGGGACAACCTTATCCAGTTATGAAATAGCCTATGATGAAAAGAATCTAAAATGTCATCCATGAATTTATTTTTAAAAGTTGTAATGACTAAAAAAGCTCTATCTTATTCTTCCTCTCTAACTGAGAAGATTTGAATAACTAGAGCTTTTATTTTTCAATTTCACACCTAAATAATGTAATAGTGTTTACTTTTTGAAATATTAAATTATACAACCTGATAATATGAACCATAGGATCCACATGCTAAGTAGACGACAGGCTCTTAGCTTTCCTCCACTGATGGGGGGGAACCCAGTGTGAACATAGTGAACACTCCTCAACTACTGGGGTAATTTCTCTTAATTCTAAAGAAATTCCAGTTAAATAACCTGATAATATAAACCATGATTACTACAATAATAGAATAACTTTCCATGTTTTCTCTTATGGAAATGGAATTGTAAATTCCACTCCGGATATTGCTTTCCAAGTATTACAGTATCTCCTGTTACATAAGCGATAAACGTAATATAATGACCTTTTGTCATTTCATGATCTGATGTTACATATAGTTCATCTTCAACTGGCTCAATACTTAATAAATGTCCATCTTCTGCTTTTTGAGGCACTAATGCTTCTAACGTTTTTCCACAACAAGATACTGTTGCATCTCCTGTTGCCGTCATTATATTTCCACACTGTGAACAAACAAAAAATTTTAATCTTCTCATATTTCCTCCTACTACCGGATTTTGATTTAGTTCTCCGGATAAAATTCCATCTATACTAACTCCAAAAATTTGTGATAATTCAGGAAGCAAAGAAACATCAGGGCACCCTAGTCCTCTTTCCCACTTACTAATCGTCTTATCGCTAATGTTCATTAATTCAGCTACTTGTTTTTGCGTCATATTTTTCTCTTTACGTAAGTCATAAAGTAACTTTCCTACCTTCACACAATCCAAAATTTTCACCTCTTCCTTTATCGTTAATCATTAACTGCCATGAAATTAACTACATCTTTTCCTAATTACTCTATAGTTATCTCTCAATCATCTGTATTTTATCTTGGTTAACCAAATGGGTTATGTACACTAAATAATCTAACTTAGTAGAGAAAAATAATCAATCTACGTATCGTAGAATTCCAATATTACTCTATTATTTTGGAAAACTAAGAGCCTTCGGATTCATAGGATGACCTCGCTAATATAAAAGAGTTTAACAAATCGCTAAACTCTTTTTAAGATGAATTTCTCTATTATTTTATCGATAATTTCTGCTAACATTAAGATAGTAAATAGTAATGGATGAGAAATCAAAGCGTAAATATAAATACCAATGGCTACAATGACGAAAGCAATTAAACTAACAATCACTTTTAACACTCTTTTCGATTCTGATTCATCTAAATCTTTATCGAGTATTTCTCCTAATTGATCTAGAGTATGTTCAAAACGTTTTCCTGTGTAGGGTGTAATGATTCTTTCAAAAATAAACATGATTAAAAATAAAATCCATGCCTCTTTTGTATAGCTTAATAAATAAAATACTAAAATTAAAATGGATAAAATCATCGTCATCCAGATAATGTGCTGGTCTTTAATTAGTTTTTTCTTCATCTTCTCTCTCCAATAGATTTTTAGCAAAAAAAGTCGCATTTAAAGAACTTCTTTCATTATATCATGTGATGATTAGTGTTTACAAACGGTTATATTTCTCATATAATAATGTTATCAATAGGCGATGGAGTTCGCCATTAACCGCGTAAGCTAATGACTCCTACTCTTTAATCTTTTTTGTCGTGGATTAAAGGGTAGGAGTTTTTTTGTGGTTAGAAGAAATAGGAGGATTAACGTGATAATATTGATTGTTTTACTCAGTTTAATAATTATTGGAATTTTGGCTAACTATAGTGGGAAGTTAGTCGAATATATTAAACTCCCCTCTTTAATTGGAATGATGATTTTTGGGATGATAATCGGACCCGCATTTTTAAACGTTGTGCCACAAGCTACTTTAAAAATAGCACCAGTCATCAAAGATATCGCCCTAGTAGCCGTATTATTTATCGGTGGACTTGGAATCAGTTTAGCACAAATGAAGCAAATTGGCCGTCCCGCCATCTTATTAAGTGCGGTTCCCGCTACACTTGAAGGGTTTACAATTGCCTTAATGTCGATGCTTCTTCTTAAATTTAGCTTCGTTCAAGGGGCAATTTTAGGGTTTATTATCGCAGCTGTGAGTCCTGCTGTTTTGATTCCGTCTATGATTGATTTAATTAATCGACGCGTTGGCCAAGATAAAGCAATTCCGCAGATGCTACTCGTTGGAGCGAGCGCCGATGATACGATTGCCATCACTTTGTTTACAACATTCCTCGGAATCTACTTCAACACAGGATCGATTAGCACCCAACTTCTTATGATTCCAGTAACACTTGTATTAAGTATTGGTGTAGGTTATCTTGTTTTCAAACTCACAAGAGGGATTATTGAACACGTTTCAAATGACTATCTAAAAGTGATGATTGCCTTCGGTCTTTGTTTAGCAATGCGCGCTGTTGAAAAATACGGTCACGTTGAGATTTTTAATTCTTTATTAACCGTTATGGTCTTTGGATTCTTTATTAGAAATTACATTGTGGATAGTTCAAAAATCATACTAGATAAAATGAACCTTATCTGGAAAACAGGAAAGCTTTATTTATTTGCCTTCGTTGGAATGGCCATTAATCCAACACTCGTCGGAGAATTTTTCTTAATCGGAGTTGGGATTTTAAGTTGTTCATTATTTGTTCGATCAATTGGTGTACTAATTTCATTAATTGGTACTAATCTCTCACTAAAAGAAAGAATTTTCTGTGTCATTGCTTATCTTCCTAAAGCAACCGTACAATCTGCCAAAGCAGCTATTCCAATGCAGATGGGAGTTGTGGGCGGTGAAATTATGCAAGCTATCGCAATATTAAGCGTCTTAATTACAGCTCCTATTGGTGCGATTGGAATTAAGCTAACGAGTGATAAATTATTAAAAACAGAAAATTAAATAGTCGTTTGAAGTAGGTAATCGAAAATGGTCAACATAGTATAAAGTAGGATTCATAATGAATTCTACTGTATACAGGAAGTGATTATACTAATGGCCTCCCAAATTAACATACCAAACTTTCGCAACCTATCCACAACAGAAATTATCGAAGTACTAAATAATGCTCCCTACTGTTTACTAGGAGTTGCTTATAACCACTCTGTTCAATCTAGTTCTAGTCAATCCCATAATTTAAAGGTACAACCTCTTGTTTTTCCTATGAATTACACCTACCGATATTTACGTGTAAATAATGAGTATGTTTATACTTTCACTTTACACAGCTTAAATCATGGACAAAAAATCGATGCTATCAATGATAATGATAGAGTTTGTTTAGAATTCAATTATCATACTTCTCGTAGTCGATTGAGTGTCATGGTAACAGGAACTGCTGATGTAGATATACTAAATAATGGCTTAGCTAGAATAACTATACGACCTGATGAGAATGGTGTTACAGGTCGTAAATTCTATACTTCAAGATAAAATTAGTTTATAGACCTCTTAGCCTAGTGATTCATATCTGAATCATTAGGTTTTTATTTATTACTAGGTGTTTTAATTAACTGAGAAAAATTTCAATGCATATGATATAGAAGAATTCTTAGGAGTTCTACTTTATATAGGAAGTGATTATACTCATGGTGCCAGTAACATATCGCTATTTAACTTGCAATGAAATTCATAACTTATTAGACAATGCTTCTTATTGCTTGTTGGGCTTATCTTATAATGCTGATGATAATAGTTCTAGTACACGTTCTTCAAGTTCGTTTACTAGAAGTTCAAGTTCTTCAAGTCGAAGCTCTAGTTCTTCGAGTGGGTCTCGAGATGTAGATCCTCGAGATAATCAACCTTACGTTGTTCCAATGTGTTATTGCTATACAGAATCGGATGGAGAATATACATTTACTCTTTATACTTATAATGAAGGAATGAAATGGGAGTTCTTAGAGAGCAACCCAAAAATCTGTCTAGAATTTAATTGGCGTAATCCAGATGGAGTAAAAAGTGTGATTGCTATGGGGCGAGCTGAGATTCATCATTCGGATACCTGTGTTCGAACAGGTAAAAAATTAAAAAGAATTGTGCTAAGAACAAGAAATGTAACCGGTAGAAAATATTATAATCTCAACAATTTGCGTTAAAAAAAGCGATGACTCTTTAAGAGTTATCGCTTTTTCTTAGCTATTTATAAAATTGACTTCTTTATTCAATCATATTCTATATGTAGATAAGTGTTTCACAGATTAAAAAACTCATTAAAGCTAAACAGATGGATTTTACTTTATGAATCTTTCATTAGCTTATAAATAATTGTTAATCCATTGTTGTAAGGTTTGTTTCGGCTTAAATCCTAATAAACGATCTGCTAACTCCCCATCTTTAAAGATTAATAAGTTAGGAATACTCATGACTCCATATTCTTTTGCTGTTTCCGGATTCACATCGATATCAACTTTTACAAATTTAACTTTTCCATCGTATTCTTCATGTAATTGCTCAAGTACTGGACTAATCATACGACATGGTCCACACCACTGTGCATAAAAATCAACTAAAACAATCCCATCTTCAATTTCTGATCTAAATTCATTATTTTTAATTTCAATCACTAGACTCTCTCCTTTGGAACATTATCCTCTGTCGGAATAATGATATTCATAGTTAATATATAGTATCGTATGCTGACGTTATCTAAATGTTGAGATAATTATTTCATTATATCATTATGTTCTATTTCGTTGTTTCAAAACAATATCTTCTGCCAATTCTAACAACTTTATGATGTCGTCATCCGCAATCTGATAACAAATATTCATTCCATTTTTAGAACATGTCACAATCCCAGACATTCTCATTAGTTTTAAATGTTGAGAGATATTAGGTTGCGAATAACCCACTGCTTCATTTAATTTATTTACACATAAAGGACGCTCACACAATACTTTTAAAATTTTATATCGCGTCGGATTCCCGATACATTTAAATAAATCAACAATCATCTCTTCTTTAGACATGTCTTCACATCCTTCTTTATCCTTTCCTTATTATATGGATATGCATCTCACAATCTCTCTAGCACTGTAGACTTTATAAAATCCTTTCACTTATCACCTATTTCTATTCACATCTTTAAAGCATTAAAATTAATCTTCATCCGTATACTCTAATATATCTCCAGGTTGGCAATTCAATTCCTTGCAAATCGCATTTAAAGTGGAGAATCGGATTGCTTTAACTTTACCTGTTTTTAAATTTGATAAATTAACAATAGATACACCTACTCGGTCTGCAAGTTCCGATAAATGCATTTTTCGATCTGCAAGCATCCGATCAAGTCTTGTTATAATGGCCATCATTCATTTCCTCCCTTAAAGTGTAGCATCATATTCTTCTTGTAACTGAAGTCCGTATTGAAAGACATGTGCTAATAGTAAAACTAACAACCCTTCCACAATGAGTGAGTTTTCAAAAATATTAAAGGTATAATTTACTTCAATTCCTGCATGATAAAGTGATTCTAAAATATTTAAATGATTTAGTGATAAATAATTTATAATGGCTTGTGTAGTTGAAAAGATAAGACTTCCGATTATAATTCCATATGCTAACTTTTTAACACATTTAATTATTTGTTTACTAAATGGATTATCTTCTAATACCCCAGCTAAAATCCCTCTAATTTGAACTATATTATATAACAAGACACTATTTCCAATTAATAATTCAATGACCGATAGCCATGACATATAATTATAGTTATCCAGATTTGAATTCATCACAAAGCTTAATCCATGATAAACAAAATTTGTTTCTAATTTTAAAGTATCAGGAATAGCTGGATTATTCATCAAAGTTCCAACTCCGACCATCGTGATAATCATTAGCGGACTAAGAATAATTAAAACCCAAAAACCAACCTTTAAAAATAAATCTAAATACTTAGCTAACTTCTTCATTACGCTCACCCCAAATTTTCTTTTCTCTTACACTAAAATTATATGTTTAAAATATTAAAAAGTTATCGTTTATCATTAAATTTTTAATATTTTTTTGTTTTAAGACATAAAAAAAATCGTTACGACTTGTAACGATTTTTTTCGATAAAGTTTAGAAACAGATTGTCGATTTAAATAAACATTCCTAAAATCGCTCCTGTTGTTAACGTAGCGATTGTTCCACAAATTAATGCTTTAAATCCTAATTTAGCAACTTCTTTTTTACGTGTTGGGGCGAAGGAATTGAATCCTCCAACTTGAATTCCAATTGATGAAATGTTAGCAAAGTTACATAATACAACAGCCAAAATAGCGTTTGTACGAGGTGATAATGCTCCCATAACATTAACCATGTCTCCATAAGCAACAAACTCATTGATACCAAACTTTGTTCCAACTAATGTAGCAAATGTGAAAGCCTCATTTGAGGGTACATGAAATAAATACGCAAATGGTAGGAAAACATATCCGAATAACTGTGAAAGATTTGTATCGAATAATCCTAAGAAGGCATTAATAACTGCAATTAATCCAACGAAGGCAATTAAACTTGCCCCTACATTTAAAGCTAATCCTAATCCATTTCCTGTTCCCTCAGAAATTGCTTCGAATAAACTATCAGATTCAGATCCGGATACTTCTGCATTTTCTGTTAATGATTTTTCCGTTTCAGGAACCATAATTTTAGAAACCATTAATGTACTAAATGGAACTGTAAATACAGCAATTAATAAGTATCTCATATCAATTCCCATTAATGCATATCCTGCTAAGATGCTAGCTGATGCTGAACCAAATCCTCCAACCATTACAGCAAACAATTCAGATTTTGTTAATTTTGGAAGATATGGTTTGATTAATAACGGAGACTCTGTTCCACTCAAGAAACAATTTCCAACAGCTGCAAATGTCTCAACATCTGTTGTTCCCATTAATTTGGCAACACTTTTTCCAACATATTTAACTAAAAATGGGATAACTTTTAAGAAATATAGAACTGAAATTAGAGCTGATGTAAAGACGATTAATGATAAGACATTAATTGCAAAAACGTAACTATCTGAAATTCCACCGAAAACGAAATTAACTCCTTCCATTCCCATTTGAACAATAGAATTTACACCCATTGCTAAATTTTCTAAAATCACTTGTCCAACTGGTACTTTAATAACGAAGAAAATCAA
Organism: uncultured Turicibacter sp.; assembly: GCF_938044715.1. Classification (NCBI taxonomy): domain Bacteria; kingdom Bacillati; phylum Bacillota; class Erysipelotrichia; order Erysipelotrichales; family Turicibacteraceae; genus Turicibacter; species uncultured Turicibacter sp. The sequence continues at coordinate 147,509 of NZ_CALIOS010000050.1, read as the reverse complement.
AATAATTTGTAATAATAATCCCATTACAACCGTTTGAACTTTAATACTTTTCTTATCTGTTGATAAAATAAATGCAATTCCTAGTAAACATACTAGTGCTAATATACTAAACAAAATATTCATGTTGCCCTCCACTTGATGTTATAAACTTCTAATTTCTTTTAATTTCTCTTCAATCATGGATAAAACTTTCATTTTATGTTCTTCATTATTCACATAGTCAAATTCATCGATATTAATTACAAGAACTTCACTTGCTTTATAATGCTCGTAAATCCATTGATCGTATCCTTTCCATAACTCATAATAGTAGGATACTAATCCTTCATCTAATTCATACTCACGCCCACGTTTTTTAATACGATTTAAAATAGTTTCGAAACTTCCCGATAAATAAATCATTAAATCTGGTGATTTTTTTGGAATTTCGTTTAATTCTTCCATCATATTATTTAAAAGACTCTCATATAAACTGAATTCTAAATCTGAAATACGACCTAAATCTTTATTAACTTTAGATAGTGATAGGTAAGACTTTGATGTTATCTCCATCTTTTCCCCCACTTCACACCGTACGTGAGAGTTTCCAGCTCATACAGCGTTCCAACAATTTTCAGTTATTATTTAAATAGTTAAATTTCCAACTTGTTCTCTTAAAGAATTAAGTTTCTCAAGACTTTTCTCGTTAAGTTTTAGTTTATGTAAGTATTTATTTATTGTTTCCTCTTTAGTTGCGTGTATCAATTTGTGTATATCTTCATTAACCCATATTAGGTTTTTATACGCATCCGTTCCTCCCTGTGATTTAGGAAGTTTATGATGACATTGCATATCGCATACGTTAAGAGGTTCTCCTGTCACACCACAATTACCTTTTTGTGCTATCATTAGTGATATTCTGTTGTCACTGTATTCAGTGGATTCACAATCTCTAACGTTGTTTAGTAGGTATCTGACTAGAAGATGATAATCGTTGTTTAACTTCTTATGCACTAACGCTCTACCTGTAACTGTATAGTTGCAAATCTCTTGAGTGAAGTTCATTGGTGGTGATGTAGATATTCCGTTGATAGGATATATACTTACATTACTAATTGTTCTTATCTTTCCTTTATACTTACCATAAAACTTTTTGAAAGCTTTGGAAGTTGAAGGTTTGTCAGAAATTACTTGTTTTAATCTGTTGTGTAAGGTTATTGATGTTAAGTAATTTATTTTATTGAAGTCTAAACTGACATTTGTTGCTATCTTATAGTAGTTGTGAACTCCTAGAATCATAGCATTTAGTTTGTTTACTTGTTTAGATTCATAATTACTTCTCATGTAGACTATCTGATGTTTTAATTTTGTAGTTACACTATCTTGTGCCTTTTCAGATATTCTACTTTGACATACATATTTCCCTTTCTTTGGTTTAGCCATTAGTTTGAAACCTAGAAATTCGGTATAATTTGTTTTGAGATTAGTAATTTTCGATTTATCTTCACTTATCTCTAAACTGAGTCTTTCTTTCAACCATTGTTTGGTTGCTATATATATCTTGTTAGCAGTTTCATAGTCTCTACAGAATATTTTAAAGTCATCTGCATATCTCACGAGCCATATCTCTTATAAGTTAGTGGTTTTCATTGTTTTGTATTTGTTGGATTGGTCTACATATCCATTCTTTCTAATGCTTGTGTAGTCATGGTCTGTCTGAAATGATTCCCATTGACTACTTATCCACCAGTCAAGTTCATTAAGAACTATGTTAGAGAGAAGTGGCGATAAAATACCTCCCTGTGGAGTGCCTTTTGTTGGAACTCCAACAGTATCGATTTCTGATTTAAGAATTTTATCAATTATAGAGATTAGGTTTTTATCCTGTATTCCTAATTTCCACATTTGCTTCTTTAATTTACTGTGATTTACGTTATCAAAGAAACCTTTTATATCAATATCAACCACATAGTGAAGTTTGTTCATATTTATTAAAGACATACTTCTTGATATAGCATGATGTGTCGACCTATTCGGTCTGAATCCGTAACTGTGTTTGTGGAATTTGGCTTCACATATAGGTTCAAGAACTTGTTTGATACATTGTTGTACAATTCTGTCCCCCATACATGGTATCCCTAGAGGTCTCATTTTACCATTTGGTTTAGGGATTTCGACTCTTCTAACACTTTTAGGATGATAATTTCGGAACATATTTTGGATATGTTTTACAAACACATCTTGTGGCATATTACTGTAGAACGTTATGTCTCTGCCATCTGTTCCCTTAGTCATTGAACCTTTATTCTTTTTGATGTTTCTGTATGCTAATAAGATATTTTCTCTATTTGTAATTAACTCCATAAGTTTAGTGAAGTTTTTGTTTTCTAGAGACTCACTGTATAAGCTGTCAAAAACATCTTGTATATCGTAATACTCGTTGTTCCTGAGTTTCTGTTTCTTTAAGATTTTAGTTGTCAAGTCTGTCTCCTTATCTGAAATTCAATTTCAGATAGTTCTACAACATCTCTTAGTCTTACTCGAACCTTGATTAAAATTATTTAACTTCTAAAGTTTTAACTTCAAATTGTCTAGTGGCTATTGCTCATATTTCATTACAAAATATTTCATAGCTTCATGCCACCACTTTCACATGGATTAAAATAAGTTATAGTTGTTTAACATTTCCTTATTAATACTTCATAGTGAGTGAACACTCCATATTCCATGCTTCCCTTGTTCCATTATTGCTATCCTTACATCTATCCTTAGGTCGTTGGTCTGAGCCTTTTAGCTTGATAGTGCCTGTAACACTATATGGATTTTCATAACTTCGAGTCTTACTCACCCACACTAAAATCATACTTAGATGATACATCCCTTTCGAGAAGTTCTGGTTTTAGACCCTTACATTCCCAACTTCGTCAGCTCTATTTATAGCAAGCATCCTAACCATAGATAGTTTATGGACTCTAGAACCATATATTACTCGACTACCTCTAGTTCGCTTTTCGTGTTGTGATTTGTTTAACCACATCTTACGGTAATACCTAGTCCGTTTTAACGAGCTTTTAACACACCATTGTTCACTCAATGTTATGCTAATCGTAACTTTGAGAGAGCATTTCAAGGCGTTACCCTATCATTCTACTCTTCGCAATAATAGTTCTAATTATTAATCTATAATAATTAGGCTAGTTTTGTAGGAAACCCTCGCTTCCCTTTGTCTAGCAACAAGTCGCACCAAAATACCAATCTTCATAAATACTACGGTCTAGTACATTATTATCTTGTATTAAAGCCTCTTTAATACTTTTAAAACGAGTATTTAAAAACCATAACTGCAATAAAAATGGATATCGATTCGCTTGAATCTCTTCTTCTGTTGACGTATAAAATAACGGTAGAATCGGATTATCATCAACACTTTCAAAAAATACATCTGAATTGAAATGATCTGCAACAAGTGTGGCTAAGCTTGTTTTACCTGCACCAATCATCGCTCCAATAGTAATCAACATCACTCACCTCTTCCTCTCTTTTAATCATAAAAAAAATTTTTCAAGAGTCCGACATTTTACGACATCTCAAAAAATACACAAAGACAATCTTAACATAAAATTTCTAAACGATATATCTTTTTTTTCGACCAATTTTCACCATAAAATATTATCCACAGCTTGTTAAAATTGAGATTAGGATAAATCACAATTTGTTTTTTCGTGAACTTTATTGCGTAAATTGAATGTATAAATTCGGCAAATTTCACTCTACTTGTATGAGATATTATAAGTACCTTTTAGGAAAATGCACACATTATCCACAGGAAAAATTATTATAATTTTAAAAAAGGATGATTGGTGATGATTGTATTATTAAAAAATTTACGTTTAATTAGTGTTTTAGGATCTTGTGCCAGTGTTTCTTTATTATTTGTGAACCTAGTTCTCATGCTATTCATTGAAAACACAGCTACTAAACTTCATTATAGCTGGGTTACCTTCTTTACTATTACATTCATCACACTTATATCAACACTAACTGGATATCTTCTGAATGAACGACGTCGCCGTCTTCGCAGAATTAAAAAAGTGCTAGATCAATGATTTAGTACTTTTTTAATTCTTTTAATGAATAATTTTATATCCTTATCACGTCATAGTAATATTGCATACATTAGTAGCGATAAAAATAGGTTTTTCTACTTTGATATCAAGTTCATTTAGAACGGTTAAGATTGGGTTTAGTTACTCTAAATTTAGATAATCTAAGAAATATTTCAAAGCATACTGTTAAATTTACTCCACCATACACGAGCTTTAGTGATGTTCTCGTATCAAGCATATTACCTAATCAATACATTCCGTACTAACATCCCCCTACGGTTCATATACAAGTTTCAACTACATACAACTTATCTATTTCTTAAGATGATATTAAGAATATCTTCACTTTTTCGGTAACTATTTCTTAAAATTTAACAGATATAATTCTTTCATCAACAAATCAAGGAGGATTATGATGCTAGAACTTCAAAATGTCACAAAGCGTTATGGTAAAAAAACAGTTTTAGATGATGTATCCATTCAATTTAAAAAGGGTGAAATTACTTGTTTACTGGGATTGAATGGTGTTGGAAAAAGTACAACGATGAAAGCAATTATGCGATTAGTTCCTATTTCAAAGGGGAAAATCCTAGTAGATGGAGAGCCTATTACACAACAAAACATTAATAAAATTGCTTATATTCCAGATATTCCAATTCATGATTTAGGATGGACGATTCCACAGAACTTAAGTTTTGCACAAGTCTTTTATAAAAACTTTAACCTCGAAAAAGCAGAACGTATGTTAAAGTTTTTCAAGGTTCCAACGGATAAAAAACTAAAAGAATTATCAAAAGGTAATTTAGCACGTTTTAATATCATTGTTGGGATGTGCCAAGACGCTCCTTATTTATTACTCGATGAACCTTTCAGTGGAATCGATGTTTTCACACGCCAGTCGTTTATCAATCTTTTAAAGTCAGAATTCTTAGAAGACGGTCAAACAGTCATTATTACGACGCATGAAATTGATGAAATTCAAGATATTGCTGATCATATCGTCTTGCTTGAAGACGGTCAAGTCTTTGCAAGCTTCTCAAAAGAAGAAGCTCAAAACGAAGGTTTAAGCATTGTGGATAAAATGCGAACTTTATATAGTGAGGTATAGTAACATGAAACTTTTAACTTTAATTGAAATCGAAGTCAAAAAAATTATTCCGTGGCTCATCTCATTATTTACCTTGATGACCGTTCTAACAGGAAGCCTCTTTTTCAAAGAAATTAGTGATTTAAAGAAAAAATTAATTCCTACTCTATTAGATAGCTCTATTGATGACTACGTCCAAAATAATGGTCATGTTACACTAGCATCAATACTCGATAATCAAATATTAATTATTGGAATCTTCATTCTTTTCGCTATCATCATCATCTGCCTAGGCCTTTATCTATGGTATAAAGAATGGATTGGTTCTTCAAAACGAATCTACATGTTGTTATCTTTAAAGGGACAAAGAACGTCTATTTTATTATCAAAATTAATCGTGATTATCCTATCAGTCTTTGTTTATTACGCCATCGTACTTTTAAATTTAGGTATTGGTTCACTACTCCTAAACACATTACTACCTGATGGACTTACCGGAAAACATTTAGTGCAAGGGGCCTTACTTCAATCACAATTCATCAATTTTGTACTTCCACTAACGATGACTGATTTTATCTATAAATTACTATTCGTTATATTAATGTTTGGTCTTATTTCTGTCTTTGTCTTAAGTGACCGATCAAAAAGAATATTTGGAATTATCTTCGGGATATTCTATGGAATTGCCAATATTGCAGTCTTCCTATATACTAAATCACTATTTTTATTTGTAGATGAGCGTTTCTTTGTAAACTTTGGATTTGTTCTAATTGGGACTGTCTTAAGTTACGGTATCAGCACTTGGCTACTAAATAAAAAAGTGTCAATTTAAAGAGGTGAAATGATGAAACTATATCATATGATCGGATTAACTACAGCTAGTCTTATTTCGTTAGGATCTCTGGCGTTCATGACAAATGTGAAACGGGTTGAATTAAATCAAGATTTTAAAATAGAAAATATTAGTGGGAATCTAAGTGAACTAGATGGAGTTGCACTTAAAGGAATTATTAAAACGGATCAATCAAATTACTCAAAAGTTTTACTTGAGAGTGACACTTTTCAAATGTCACCCACAACATATGATTATTTCTATTCAATGGATGATGAAAAGTTAGATAATAGAGAACTTTACAGAAATGCTCCTTGGGCTAAAACGTTTGAAAATGATGACTATGTTATCACAAGTCAGTTTGATACCTCATTCCCCTACTCAGCTGATGTGGCAACCAGTCGTCTAGCTGTTAAAAATAAAAAGACAAATCAAATTACAACGACTACTGTAGCGTTAAAGGAATTCTCATCCCAAGAAGGACGAGACAGTGAATATATTACAGACTATAACGGAACCTATTATTACATTTTAACAACTTACGGAAGAATGAATTCTAATTCTCGAATTCTTGTTTATACATTCAACCCTGATACATTACGTACAACTTTTAAATTCGAATTATCAAGTGATTATTCAGGAACTGCTACAACAGATGGAAAAATGTTATACATGACAGGATACCCAAGTCATTCAGATCAATTACAACTCCTGTCTTTAGATTTAGAAACCGAAGAACCAAAAACGATAGACTTGAACCTAAATATCTATCCAAATCAATTAATTGTTAAAAATAATAAGCTATATTTAATTTCAGATTCAGGAATTTATACGTATGATGCTTCAATCAGTTCTACTGAGGTCATAACACCAAGTTTTACAGAAGAACTTAATCAGTACGATTACTTCTGGATTGAACAGACCATTGCTCATGACAATAAATTATATATTCTTTATATAGCTTATAAACAAAGTCATTCAACTCAATATCTATCTATTTTAGATACAAATACAAATAAGATTAAGTTTGAAGGGAAAATTGCAGTTCGCAGTGATCAAGGTTTAATCGATAATTATACCTTAATTGCAAGATAGATATTTACAAATATTGGTAAATGTATTAAAATACCTTTAAAGAAAATTAAATATTCTTATCAAGAGCAGTGAAGGGACTACATTCAGAAATAATATTTTTATCCACCATAGGAAGATAGCTAAGGGTTCTGTTGCTCACCCCTTAGCGTGAATTTCTTGTCCTAAATCCCAGTAGATAAGAGAATGTTAATTAGCGCTATTAAGCACTAGAGGACGATTCTCTAGTGTTTTTTTGAGCTAAAAATAAAGGGGGAAAATATAATGGGTATTAAAGGAGAATCACGTCATGTAGCACCATTTAGAGCGGAGGTTGTAGGAAGCTTTTTACGACCAGATAGTATTAAGGAAGCCCGTAAATTACATCAGTCTGGATTTTTATCTGATGATGAGTTACGCGATATTGAGAATGATGAGATTAAAAAATTAGTTCAAAAACAAAAGGACGCAGGGTTACAGTTTGTAACTGATGGAGAATTTAGACGTGCTTGGTGGCACTTAGATTTCCTAGAAGGATTAGATGGCGTAACAAAGTATGAGGTAGAAGAAGGTTATCATTTTCATGATGTGGATACAAAGGCTGAAACAGTTTATGTATCTGGTAAATTAGATTTTACTAATCATCCTATGCTTGAAGATTTTAAGTTTTTAAAATCAATAGCAGGTGATCATGTTGCCAAAATGACGATTCCATCACCAAGTATGCTTTATATGGTAGGAGCACTTATTGACTCAAGATATAATGAAAATCCAGTTTATGAAAGTAATGAAGCATTACGTGCAGATATTGTGAAGACGTATCGCAAGGCGGTTGCAGCATTTTATGACTTAGGGTGTCGTTATTTGCAGTTAGATGATACGAGCTGGGGTGTGTTTGCGTCAAAAGAGTATCGTCAAGGTTACATTGATCAAGGAATTGATGTAGATGAGTTATGCTTTGATTGTGTAAATCTGATTAATGATATTATTGGGGATCGTCCTGATGATTTAAAAATTGGGCTTCATGTTTGTCATGGGAATTTCCGTTCTTCTTGGTTTTCATCAGGTGGTTATGAGCCTGTTGCCAAAATCTTATTTGGCAATGCGAAAGTAGATGCGTTCTTCCTTGAATATGATACAGACCGTAACGGTGATTTTGCTCCTTTGCGTTTCATCCAAGACCAATTTGTTGTTCTTGGACTTATTACAACGAAACATGCCGAACTTGAAAATCAAGATTTAATTATTGAAAGAATCAAAGAAGCATCTCAATATGTGGATATTAATAAGTTATGTTTAAGTCCGCAGTGTGGATTTGCCTCAACTGAAGAAGGAAATCTTATTACACATGAGGATCAGTGGAACAAATTAAAACTAGTTGTGGATAGTGCGAACAAAGTTTGGGGAAATCTCAACCTAGCTTAGCCAGGTTCCTCTTTTAAGTGCATAAATAAAAATAACACTTTTCTGATTATTTGTGGTTAATAAGAAAAGTGTTATTTAATTTAATTGAATAATTTGTCGGATTTAGTAGAAACTATAAGTAGTGGTTGGTGATCCAACCCATATACTAAAGTTCCTCCTTTTTATAGCTCTACACTCCTATTTCTAAACCATGACTGCCGTGAGGCACTCATGGTTTTTTATATCTTTGATAAATACCTCATAAAAAAATGCGTCTCTATTAAAAGGACGCATTTTTATTTAATATTCTTAAATCAATTAATTCAATTGTTTTCCTTCATAAAGACTGCAGAATTTTTCAAATTGTGGATTAATCCATGTTTCTTCTTTATAATTGGTGTACGATAAAACAATGGATTTGAATGTGTTTATTTCACAACTTTCATCAATTTCTAATCCTCTTTGGCCTTTAAATATTCCACCAGGAATTAAATTAATATCTGTATAGTTAACTGTTTTAATATAAGCCCCGTCACCAAAGTCAATACTTTCTTTTATTTTAACCGGACTATTGTCTTTATCCCATGCGACAAAGGCTACAACAACATCTTTAATCTTTACAGACGTCTTATTTTTAATCATCGCCTGTAACATATCAGGATATAGATGCTTGCATTGTTTATCTCTAACAATATGTTTTGTTTTAATAATTGTTACAGGTAATTGCATTAATAAATTATCAAATGATGATTGTACTAATGTAGTTTCTTCTAAATCTGGTCTGTTTTTTTCAAAAATTATATTTTTAAAATTAAAATTTGGAATCCTGGTACTACATTTGATTGCGGATCCCCATCCATTTATCATAGTAAAAATATTCAAAAATAACCCACCTATTCTCTTCAATTCTGTTACCCATTGATAATTTTACCATGATTAATAATTTTTTCCTATAAAAATATATAATTTTACCATTTTATCATATTGTTACTATTTATAATACTAATTTGCACCAAAAAGAAAACATAGATGATTCTGTTTATATTTTATCATCTGCCATTGCTTGCTCATGTTGATTCATGATTTGATAGGCATCTCGTTTTTTAGATGTTAATAAAAGAAATAACACTTCAATGACAGTCATCGCAGATATGCGAGAGAAACAGTATTCATTGAAGAATAGACGCTCTCTTGAGAACGTGGTAATGTGATAATCACAAAGAACAGCAATTGGAGAATTATCATGATTCGTAATTCCAACGACTTTAATATTGTGTTTTTTAGCTGCATCAATAAGAGTCACTAAATCTTTTGAAGCTCCTGAATTTGAAATGACAATAATAATATCTTGCTCTGTTAACGTATAAGTAAGTGCAAGTTGTGTTTCATGAATTGGCGTGGCAACCGCACTAATTCCAATTTGATTAAATTTGTAAGCTGCATCAAGTGCAACAGGAATCGTATTTCCAACAGCGGCAAATTGTACAACTCTTGCTTTTTCTAATAAATCAAGGACCGATTCAACCGTTTTTTCATCCATCAAAGAAATCGTTTGAGTTAGCTCATCTACTTTATTATCTAAAATATTTTTTAGTGATTGTTTTAAATTACTTACATTCAAATCATTTGAATTAACTGAACCTGAATTCATCATTTGTTTTGCAATATTCATCTTTAAATCATGAAATCCTTTATATCCGCACTTTTTACAAAAACGGATAATGGTTGCTTCACTAGCTCCACTCGCAGATGCTAAAGAAGAAACGGTCATCTCAATGACTTGTTCCTGGTTGTTTAAAATATATGTTGCTATTTTTTTCTCTGCTTCATATAAATCATCATACACCGCAAAAATTTTATCTAACACATTTTTAGTCATGAAGTAAAACTCCTTATTTTTCAAATGGATATTTAATTCCCCATTGATTTCTGACATCAGTCATAATATCCATCACATCTACTGATAACTGAAGAACATCATCTCCACCGTTATTTAAAATATAGTTTTCCATATCTAAGATTTCATATTCAAGCGCCTTTGCCTCGACTCCCGCTTCAACAACCTCTGTTGTTCCATCAAGATACGTAATCATGGCACGTGTTGCACGTGGGAAGTTATCAACTGTTATAAATCCTAAATCTCCTGCTACCACACCACGCTTTGGCATCTTAGCACGCATCGTTAATGTCACGACCGCCATCTCATCTGCATCATTTTTCAAAATGATTCCTGATTGCTCGTCTACACCTGTCTCAAACTTTTTAACTGTCGTTAACACTTCATGAGGTTGTGCTGATAAGAAGAAACGAGCAAATGATAAAGCATACGTTCCAATATCAAGTAATGCCCCCCCTGCAAGATCTGGGCTAAAGAAACGATTCGTCACATCATACTCCTTACAACTCCCAAAAGATACATTGACCATTTTTAAAGTTCCTAATTTTCCGGTCTGTACAACTTGTTTCAGTTTTTCATAAAGAGGCATATGGTAAATCGTCATCGCTTCTGAAACAACTAAATTTTTAGTGGCTGCCAACTCAGTAATTTCTTTTAACTCTGAGCTACTCACCGTAATGGCCTTCTCACATAGCACATGCTTATTTTGGTGAAGACTTTTCATAATATATTCATAGTGATTACAATGAGGGGTTGAAATATAGACAACATCCACATTTGAATCTGCTAATAGTTCGTCATAACTTCCATAAGCTTTTTGTACCTGATATTTTTTAGCAAACGCTTCTGCTTTTTCTAACGTCCTTGATCCAACGGCATAAATTTCTCCATGTACATTTAGTAAGGCTTGTGCAAACTCAGTTGCAATTAATCCTGGTCCTAAAATTGCCCAATTTAATTTTTTCATTTTAACACTCCTTTGCCATTAATTGATCCACAATTAAAACCTTAGTCACTTCTTTTGTAAATAATGATGTCCCAATCACACCACAGATTTCATTTAACTTTACATTTAACTCTTTAATATCTGATACTTGAGAAAACGTCACATCCATTAGATAATGACCATTCTCCGTAATCGTAAATCCATCTTTTGCACTTGAATGACGCATCACTGGAACGCCTCCAAGTTTTAAAACCTCGTATTGAACATAAGAAATCGCTGATTCAAGTACTTCAAGAACTACTGGATGCTTAAACGTTAAAACCTCACTAAACTTCGTTTCATCAATTAACAGTACGTAGTCTTTTGACATCGATGCGATTAATTTTTCACGTGTATGAATGCCACCGCCACTCTTTAAAGCATTAAAATTAGCATCTACTTCATCACACCCATCAAAAGCAATATCAATTTGATGAATTGCCATAGGATCAAGGACGGTTAATTCCTTTTCAAGACAGAGCATTTTAGTTTTTACAGAAGGCGTTACAATTTGAACGTTCAATTTATTTTCCTTAATTTCATCAATTAAATAACTAATCGTACTTCCACCACCAAGTCCGATAACCCCTGACTTAGGAATTAGCTTCAATGCTTCTTTAGCACATTTTTGTTTAATATCCACTTTCATTCCTCCCTTAACTTAACTTTATCATAATATGATAGTATAATTTCGTCAATATAATTATAACGAAATTAATTTTCTTAGATAAAAAAATGACTTCTTAATAGAAGTCATTTCTTAATAAATCCATCACCATAGCACTTCGATAATTCCCTTCTGGATCAAGCCAAACATCACGTTTAACTCCTACTACCTTAAAACCAACTTTTTGATAAAGATGTTGTGCTCGTTTATTTTCAAGTAACGTATCAAGCTCAATACGATGAAGCTCATACGTCCTAAAAAGATAATTAATAAAACCTCGAAGCGCTTCTTCTCCATATCCTTTTCCTTGTTCGCTAAGCTCACATATCTTAATTCCGATTTCGCAACTTTTATTCGTAAGATCTAAATTATGAAAGGATAGTTCTCCAATTGAAAAACCATCATTTTTCACAATCATAAATCTTTTACTTGTTGGTTGAATATCCTCTTTTTGAATTTCAAGTTCTGTTCTTAACTTTTCAATATTTGTTCTAATCCCATTGGGAAAGCCAACATGTTGCATCAGTTCACCAGTCGCCCACCATACCACAAGTGTTTCCACATCAGTAACCGTTGCTTCTCTAATATAAAGATGCTTCAATTTAATCATCTAATCCCCCCTTGATTAAGTTCATTATACTCTGTTTAAAATTTCTCAAAGTGCCTTACATGGCACTTTGAGAAATTTTTTTATGGCACGTCATATTTGTTGTATCTGGATTAACATGCACCATACAATGTTTGACGTGTTCAAATTTAGATTCAATAGCATCATGTACATTTTGTGCAATATCATGAGCTTCATTAAGTGTTAGATTTCCATCTACACTAATCTCAACATCAACATAAATTTTATTTCCAAATAATCGTGTTTTAATTTCATCTATATTAATAACACCTGATTGAGCTTTTATTAACTTAATCATTTCATTAATGGTTTCATCATCACAGGCTTTATCCGTCAATTTATCCACAGCATCGCGTCCGATTTCAAAAGCTGCTTTTAAAATAAATAAACAAATAATAACTGAGGCGATTGGATCAAGGATTGGAAATCCAAGTCTGGCTCCAAAGATTCCAATAAAGCTTCCAACCGATGATAAAGCATCTGAACGGTGATGCCATGCATCTGCCATTAAAGAGCTCGAATTAATTTTTTTAGCAGCGTGTCTTGTATACCAAAACATCCATTCTTTAAAGGCGATTGAAATAACTGCCGCAACAAGTGCAATAGCTCCCGGAATCGCTAAGTTTCCATAATTTCCTTGAAGAATTTTGTTTATTCCTTCTATTCCAATTCCAACACCGGTTGCAAATAAAATGGCTGCTAAAAATAATGCTGCAATACATTCTAAACGTTCATGACCATAAGGATGATCTTTATCTGAACCTTTACTTGAGAAGTTGTATCCAATAATAACAACAAATGTAGAAATAACATCTGATGCTGAATGAACCGCATCTGAAATCATAGCTCCTGAATTAGCTACAATACCAGCAAGTAATTTAATAACAGAAAGTGCAATATTTCCAATGATTGAGACGGCTGATACTCGCATAGCAATTTGTTTATCAGTTTTTTTCTTCATACTTAATCCTCCCATAGTTTCGTTCTCATAACCCTCACTACTATGGTTTTACGAGCAAAATGTCTCACAAGGACATAAAAAAACATCCGTGAAACATTTTACTGTCCCACAGATGTTAATTATCATCAATATGAATAATTAAATCTGCTGTTGCTAAGCAACCCGGCCACACGACTTAGTCGCTGCCTGTTCAGTTTGTACTGTAGATTTATATGCAGTGCAAAGAGTTATATTAATATATTAATCAAATTGAGTTTATTTGTGAATATAAAAACTGATATTTTATCAATTAAATACTCTAATTGATAATGAAAATTAATTTAAATATTTTAGACGGAACCTAATTGAATATAAAAAAGGAGATATATCATCGCGATATATCTCCTCTGTACTACATTAAAGAAAACTAAAAGCCATTGTTTCTAAACGAAACGTACTAGTATCAGCTAGATTTAGTAGCATTAACTTTAGCATTATCTTTATATAAAGCCTGGTTAGTTAAATGACTACAACGCTTCATTGTTAATTGTTTTAAATTATGTAACTCTCCAGGTGCTAGCTTCATATAAGCCGCCTCCTTTAAGAATATGTTACATGACTAATTTCTGTATTTTATATAATTTTTATTCAAAAAATTAAGATAAATAATGATTAAATGTTTGAATTAAATACTCAATCATTGCATTATCGATATTTTGAATAGTGCGAAGTTCACGAAGTGGTGTATCCTGAATTAGCTCAAGATTGAAGTCTATCTCCTGCCCTACATTAGAAATATCAATCTGTTTAGCTAAGGATTCAATAATAGGTCTTAATGTTTCATGCTTCATTAAGTCACCAAACGTTGTATTTGCTGTGACTTTAAATGGTAACTCCACTGTGCTTTGGACTTTAATGACATCTTTTAAAACAATCTCTCTTGAAGATTTTCCAATTAAAATTTCATACTCACCAGTGCCTACATACCAATCTGAAATAGTTTCATTATACCAAGCAAAAGCTCGTTTATCGAGTGTCATCTGAACTTCTTTTGTCTCTCCCGCTTGTAACTCAACTTTCACAAAATCTTTTAACTCTTTTATAGGACGAATTGTCAGATGAGTTAAATCACTCACATAAAGTTGAACCACTTCTTTTCCTGCTACCGCTCCTGTATTCGTGATTTTCAAGCTAACAACAAGTTCATCCGTATCTAACATTTCTTTTCGACTTAAAACTAAATCATGATATTCAAATGTTGTATAACTTAATCCATATCCAAATGGGAATAAAACATTCATTTCTTTTTTATCGTAATATCGATATCCTACAAAAATTCCCTCGCGATAATGAATTAAATCATCCACAACTTGATAATTTAAATATGATGGATTATCTGAAAGCTTTAAGGGGAATGTTTCGGCTAACTTTCCACTTGGATTTACGCGCCCAAACAACAAATCAATTGTCGCCAATCCAACCGCTTGACCAGCTAAATACATCTCAAGAACCCCTTTAACATCATGAATCCATGGCATCTCGACTGGTGATCCATTATGTAACACGACAACCGTATTTGGTTGAACCTTCACTACTTCTTTAATCAATTCATTTTGACAATTTGGAAGTTGCATATGTGTCCGGTCATAACCCTCTGACTCAAAAAAATCGGGTAATCCAGCAAAAATCACAGCCACTTCTGAAGATTTAGCAACTTGAATCGCTTCTTGAACTAACTCTTCATTGATTTGATCGACGTCTAACTCATATCCCTGTGCATAACTTACCGACGTCACATTTGACACCGCTTCGAGTGCACTACTAACTTTATACGTATTAATATGCGAGCTTCCCCCTCCTTGAAAACGAGGACTCTTAGCAAACGCCCCAATAAAAGCAATCTTGGCCTCTTTATTTAGTGGTAAAACCCCATCATTCTTTAACAACACCGCACTCTGCGTTGCAATCTTTCTTGCTGCTTCATGATGCACATCTCGATTAAAAATAGCATCCTGTCGGTTATCCACAAATTCAAAAATCTTCGTTACAATTCGCTCAACAGCCTCATCTAAAGTCGTTTCATCTAATATCCCTTTATTAATAGCTTCAATAATCAATTTATCATTTGTTCCATGACTTCCTGGCATTTCTAAATCAAGACCTGCTTTTAATCCTTCTACTCGATTATTAACAGCTCCCCAATCACTCATCACATATCCGTCAAATTCCCACTCATGTCTTAAAATATCTGTTAATAGCTTTTTATTTTCAGAAGCAAAGACTTCATTAATTCGATTATAAGAACACATCACTGCCCATGGTTTTCCTACTTTAACAGCATTCTCAAAACTAGCTAAGTAAATTTCCCTCAACGTTCTCTCATCTATTTGAGCGCTTGCTGTCATACGGCGTGACTCTTGGTTATTAGCAGCAAAGTGCTTCAAACTTGTTCCAACACCCTGACTTTGAACACCTTGAATATAATTACAAGCCATCTCTGATGACAAATACGGGTCTTCTGAGAAATATTCAAAATTTCGTCCACATAAGGGAGAACGTTTAATATTCACCGCTGGACCTAACAAGATTGAAACATTTTCTGCTTGGCATTCCTCACCAAGTAAAATACCAAGATTATAGAGTAAATCGCGGTCAAATGAACAGGCTGTTGCACACCCGGCTGGAAAACAAACTGCCTTAATACTGTCATTTACATCACTTGCGCCATCTTTTTGTTTACGTAACCCATGTGGGCCATCACTAACCATCACCTTGGGAATTCCTAATCGTTCAACTGATTTTAAACGCCAAAAATCAAGTCCTGAACACATTCCTGCTTTCTCTTGGAGAGTCATTTGATTAATAAGTTGTTTTATATCCCTCATTTTCAATCCTCCTTCATCTCATGAAATTATATTCAAGTATGCCTGTGATTATTTAATTTAATTTTAAGGTTCTTATGTTATTTTTAGGTTAACATCTAAACTATTGGAGGTATTTTTATGAAAGATTATAAGGAAGATATTTCAAATGAATCACTAGCTATGACACATGAGGGAGCAGATGAAACAACTCATGAGATGATAAATCAAGTAACCATTCAATCCACTTTAAAAACAGAGATAAAAAACATACTAAACAACTGTCGAAGCAATAATCGTTCACTAATATTTAGTTTTTTAGCAGTGGCTATCATTTCATGTCTCTTAACTTTCTCAGTCTCACAACTATTTAACTACGCCTATCTAAGTACAGTCTCCACTAAGCAATCTTATAGCCCTATGATTCGTATAGAAACTTCACCTAAAAATACATCTCAAAATCAATCTTCAACCCCAGCAAACAATGAAGAGCTAACTCAAAGTGAAATTGAACAATTATTAAAATATTATTTTGATGCATCAACTAACAAAGAAAATGCCCTATAAAAACAAAGCATGGAGGCCTAAACCTCCATGCTTTGTTTTAATTTAAATTTCTTTATTTCCTCGAATGTTCCAAACTCACATAATAATAACGATGTAATTTTCCCACTAAACGGCACAAAAGCTTCTGCAATAACCGGTAATGACCTTAATACAGCCTCTTCTTCATCCAAAACAAGGGTTGCATGAGGAACCCAATTATTAGATTTAGCAGTATAATTATATCCCATCTGTCCACAATACTCTTCAAAGCGTTCATGAATTTTATCATGAAACTCTATTAACTGTTTAGAAACATAGGGTGCTAAAAAAGAAACTTTTAATGAAAATAAACCAAGATGATTAAAATTAATCTGAATCTCTTCTTGATTTTCACATACTTCTTCAAGCCAATGGCATAACAAATTTAGATCCACATTCGTCCAAGAACCAAACGTTAAGTGTGGACACATTGAAGAAGATGGAACTTCATGATTTGATAACTCTCGATGAATATTTTGAATTTGTTCATTAGTTACTTCATCAAATAAGCCAATGAGATAGTAAATTTTATCATCCATTACAGTCACCTCCTCAGTCATTCAACTTCTAATTGATTCGAAAATGAATGGTTGCACGTCATCACCCAAAAGCTCAAGCGCCCACTCTAAAACAGACATCTTCGCTATAATGTTTCCCGTTCTAAACGTATAAATACATCTTGCCATATCAAACAGCTACTCTAACGAATACAAACTTTAATTCATCTTCAAATGAAATTCAACATCTTGTTTAACCTCATCCTCAGTTTTATTTAAAAGCATTTTACCTTAAAATTCTGTAGAGCTACCAATCGATGATAACTATGAAAATTCGTCTACGTAGTACTGAGAACCCATCCCCATTTCACCAAGAACTACTTGGTTTTAACTAGACTGTTACACTGTTATTTTAGGTATACATTCGAATGTTTATTCTATTTACTAATTCTCTAAAACATGACATACTTTTATTTATAAAATGGAAAAGGAGCATATCTATGAACCAAAGAATTCAAATTAAAGATACGACTTTATCACTTTGCCCGATTGGTTTTGGAACAGCAAATGCAGGTGTTGCCTGGGATAGCGAAGAAGCATTCAAAATGTTAGATTTATATGTTGAATTGGGTGGAAATGTCATCGATACAGCTCGTATTTATAACGACTGGATTGATGGCGAAATCGGACGTTCAGAACGAGTAATCGGCGAATGGATTAAATATCGTGGTGGTCATGATGATTTAGTAATTGTCACAAAAGGTGGACATCCCCCTCTTGAAAACATGCAAACATCACGTCTATCTAAAGAAGATATGACTTACGATTTAAATAAAAGTTTAGACGCACTTGAAATCGACTGTATCGACCTTTACTTCTATCATCGTGATGATGTAAATCGTCCCGTATCAGAACTCATTGAAACGATGCAAGACTTCGTCCGTGATGGAAAAATCAAATACTATGGTTGCTCGAACTGGTCAACTGCCCGTATGAAAGAAGCCATGGACTATGCAAAGTCTAAAGGATATCGCGGATTTGTAGCCAACCAAGCCCTTTATAACATTGGCTCAATTCATATGAAACCTTATGCAGATGAAACAATGGTTACAATGGACGAAGAAATGTTAGAGTTCCATCGAACATCAGATGTATTAGCGATGCCTTATTTTAGTTTATGTAGCGGATTCTTTACAAAATTAGCAACGCTTGGCGAGGGTGCCGTTAAAGACAGCCCTTATTATACTGAGAAAAACTTAGAGCTAGCTAAACTTATTAACCAATTAGCCGAAGAACGAAACATTAGTCTGACTCAGGTTATCATGGGATTTTTATTAACACAAGATCAACCGATGTGTGCACTAGCAGGTGCAAGTCGTGAATCACAACTTAAAGATTTCATGAAAACATTAGAATTAGTGTAAACAAAAAAACTGATAGAATCCGTAGAGATTCTATCAGTTTTTTTATTTATATTAGTAATTTTCAGAACGGATTTCGAAGTGTGCTTGATCATATGAGCAAACTGGGCATTTTTTAGGTGCTTTTTTACCAAAGTGAATGTGTCCACATTCTTGGCAAATCCAAGCTACTTCTCCATCACGCTCAAATACTTGACCTTCTTCTAAATTCTTTAATAATTGTAAGTAACGTGCTTCATGTTCTTTTTCGATTTTTCCAACCATTTCAAATAATACAGCAATGCGATTGAACCCTTCAGCGCGGGCTTGTGCTGCAAATGTTGCATACATATCTGTCCACTCACCATTTTCTCCCGCTGCAGCATCTTTTAAATTTGTCATTGTATCCGCTACTTCACCCTCGTGCAATAACTTGAACCATAATTTTGCATGTTGCATTTCATTATGGGCTGTTTCTAAGAAAATGTTAGAGATTTGCTCATATCCTTCTTCTTTTGCTTTAGCAGCATAGTAAGTATATTTATTACGCGCCATTGATTCTCCTGCAAATGCATGCATTAAGTTTTCTTCAGTTTTAGTTCCTTTTAAATTACTCATTATAGATCTCTCCTTATAACTCTTATTTTCAACTTTTTTCTTATAAACTAGTAACTATTACTAGTTTATATCATTTTTAAATGAAAATCAATAATAATTACTACTTTTCTTCAAATTAATTGATAATATGATATTTAATGATAATTATTATCAATATATATATAGTAAAAAATGTGATTACTTCTAATCAAAATAATCACATTTTTTACTTTTAGACTCATTTAATTTTAATTCTATACCACGATAGGCAATATTATTAAAAATTCAGTTCCTTGGTTAATAATACTGTTTACAGTAATTTCTCCTCCATGCATTTTTATAGCCGATTGGGTTAAAGATAACCCTAAGCCTATTCCACTATTGGAAGAAAGATTAGTTCCTTGACAACGGTAAAATGGTTTAAATATATTTTCATACTCCTCTACCGCTATCCCCTCTCCAGTATCAGAGATTTTTATATAGATATTTTCTTGTTCTTTCATGCAAGAAATTGTGACTGTTCCTAAAGGCTTATTGTACTTTATAGCATTTTCAATGATATTGTACAGTGCTCGATATAGTAAAATTTCATTTCCTACCATTTCGTCTTCTATCTCTTCTATGTTAACTTCTATACTGATTCCACTCTTTGATGCAATGACATTTAAGTCTTCAACCACATCTTCAAGAATAACTGAAACATTAACCCGGTCATTTAAGGGTTCATTTTCTTGTCTAATGATATCTAGTAATGTTTCAATAATTCCATTCATCTTTAAAACTGACTTTTCTATAACCTCTATAGTAGTTTTATATTCTTCAATATTAGTTTCTTCATTACTTTTTAATACGTCAATATTGGTTTTAATAACTGCTAATGGAGTTTTCAGTTCATGCGCTACACTAGAATTAAATCTTTTTTGCGAAGCAAATGCATTCTCTAATTTAGCAAGCATCTTATTAAATGAAATGGCCAATTCTTGAATTTCATCATGTGGCCCTTGTACATTTAAAGTGCAAGTTAAATTATCTTCATTTATTTCCTTTATATTATGGTTTAAATCAATAACAGGTTTTAATGCTTTATTAACTACAAAATAAGTAGTAAGGCAACCTAATATAGTAATAAAGCAAAACGTAATAATTGAAGTAGTATAAATATTCGATACTGTCTCACCTATGGCATTATCTATAATAACGACATTATTATCCGTCATATAATTCGGAATAATGATACCGTATGTTTCATTATTTTCAAATGAATAGATATCTATTATCAAGTCTGTTAACCCTGGCATTGTTTTTTTTATATCATAATTAATTGAAACAACAAGAATTGCACTTGTTAAAATCATGATTACTAAAGTCAATAAGGTAAATCTCCATTTTAAAGTCAATTTAAATTTCTTCAAATCTAGCTTCCTCCAAATAAATATCCAACACCTTTTATCGTTTGAATTATATTGTCTTTACCACTAATCGTGATCAGTTTTTTTCTTAAGGAATAAATATGAACCCTAATTACTGTCGTAAATGGATCCGCATTTTCATCCCAAACGTGTTGAATTAATTCCTCTGAACTAACAATTCGTCCTTTATTTTGTATGAGGTACTTTAAAATTGAGTATTCTTTCAGTGTTAAATTCAATATTTGGTCATTAAAGGTGACCTTATGAGTGGCTAAATCAAGACATAGTTCACCTTCTTTTATGATGGTAGGCACACTAGTAAACTCTCGTCTTAATAAAGCTCTAATTCGTGCTTTTAATTCTGAAAAATCGAAAGGTTTTACTAAATAATCATTTGCGCCTAAATCTAAACCTCTGATTTTATCTTCAATTTCCCTATTCGCAGATACAATAATTACTCGTGTTGTCATATCTTTTTCTCTTAATATTTCTAGGATAGAAAAACCGTCTATACTCGGGAGATTTATATCAAGAACCACTAAATTATAGGTATTAAAATTTAAAAGCTCTAATGCTTCCTCTCCATCCCCCGTAACATCAACAGCATATCCTTCCTTCTGTAGCCCCTTTTGTAAAGCTAATAATATATCTTTTTCATCTTCTATAATTAATAATCTCATAAAAAACTCCTAAATAACGATTAAACAACCTCACCTTTATATTAGTGAAGTTGTTTAATGGATTTTATTTAATAGGCTGTCTGATTTTCAAATATTATCATTCCATCCTGTATTGTTACAACTTTCTTACTTTCTTTTGCCACCTTATGATCATGTGTAATCACAATAATAGTATTTCCTCGTTCATTTAGTTCATTAAATAATTGAAGAATATCCTTTCCGGTAGCTGAATCTAATGCCCCTGTCGGTTCGTCAGCTAATAAAATAGTTGGATTCGTAACTAAAGCTCTCGCAATGGCTACACGTTGTTGCTGTCCTCCAGATAATTCATTTGGTTTATGAGAAATTCTTTCCCACAATCCAACCATTTTTATTTTTTCCTCTGCTATTTTAACAGCTTCATTTCTTGGTAATCCTTTAATTAGTAAAGGCATTATCACATTATCAAGAACAGTGTACTGTGGTATTAAATGATATTTTTGAAAGATAAATCCAATGTGTTCATTACGTAAGTTTGCTAAATCTACTTTATTACAATCCATTGTATTAATTCCATTAATATAATACTCTCCATCATCTGGAATATCCATACACCCTAAAATATTCATTAACGTTGTCTTTCCCGATCCTGATGACCCCAAAATAGCTATATACTCTCCATGTTCTACATTCAGGTTAATATCTTTAAGTACATGCAATGAATTTTCACCACTATGGTAATATTTATTAATATTTTTTAACGTAATAATATGATTCATAACTACCCCAGAATATCTATACTAATGACCGTGTTATTTTCACTATTCATTGTCACAGATAAGATAGAACCCTTTTTAATATCGGAAAATAATGCTTCTTCTCCAGTTAAACCATTGAAAATTTTAGCTCCCGCTGGAATAACTAAATCTTTTGTTTCTCCATTAAATGTCAATTGGCTAAATTGGTCAAAATTCAATCCTCCTTGTGAAATCATTGACTCCTCAGAAACTCCAGGATTTTCATCAGATGATTCACTTGATGAAAATTCAGTTGAATTGCCTGTTATTACTACACCATTTGGTAGTGTAAAAGTTTCACCATTTTCTAACTGAGAAAATTGGCTTTCATCTAAAGTAAATTCTAATGCTTCTTCATCCTCACTCTCATCTTCTAATGGTGTATAGTTATCATTACTCAATTTTAGGCTAATTTCATTTCCAACCATTTTTTCAACTTTTCCCAAATAGGAAGTTACCTGTAGTTGTTGTTCTTGTTCCTCAATCTGAGGTTGCTCCTCCTTATTTTCAGCCCAATTACCTTTATCACCTTCGGCACCACATCCTACTAATGATACCATTGTTAATGCTAAAACTGTTAATTCTAATGTTTTCTTCATAATAAAATTCATCCTTTCCTTTATTAGTATTTTTATTCATAACTCAACGCCTCTACAGGTTTGAGTTGAGATGCTTTATAAGCTGGGGAAAACCCGAATATAGTTCCTGTAAATATAGCAAATCCTAATGCCATTATTTGGCCTTCAACTGAAGGCGACACTGCTACTCCTACCTGCCTAACGAGTGGAATCACACAGTAACTAACAAGTATCCCAGTTATTCCACCAAAACTACTAATAATAATAGCCTCAAAAAGAAATAAAGACATAATTGTTCTTTCTTGTGCTCCAAGTGCTTTTAGAATTCCTATTTCTTTTGTACGCTCTTTTACAGTTAAAGATAAAACATTCATTATCCCAATTCCACCTACGACAAATACAATACTAGCAACAGAGATTAATAAAACATTCATGGTACGTGCAGATTCACTAGCAGCTTCTATACGACTTCCAGCATCTTCAGCTTTGTAAACATTGTCATCTTCTAAAAGATAGTTCAACGAATCTTCTATCTCAGCCATTGCCTTTTTAACGGATTTAATATTATTTGCTAAGGCTACAATTTGAGGTGTGGTACTCTTATCAAAAATGTTTTCTTGCGCTATAGAATATGGCATAAAAATAGTATCATCAGGACTTAACCCTTGCATTCCATCCGCACTTCTTTCTAACACTCCTATTATTTTGTAATTTTTCCCTTCTATCGTAATTGTTTTTCCGACCGCCTCTTCAGCTTGTGAAAAGTATTTAGTTGCTATTCCATCCCCAATTACAACAACATGATTCCCCTCCTCTATATCAATTCGATCTATATTATATCCCTGTATAATATTTAACTTAGAAACCGTGCTATACTCTTCTGTGACCCCTGTAATTGAAACATTTCCTTTTATTCCATTTAATACAGCTTGCTTATATGCCCCCCCTCTTAGGTAAATACCACTTAATGTAGTACTTTCATTCATAATAAACTCCATTTGTTCAGTTGTTAAATGTGGATAACTCCCTTCAAATACCTTGTTTCCCTTAGAATAATCGACATTAACATAAATTGTTTCTGCGCTCAATCCACTAAATTGATCCTTGACTGCCTCTTCCCCTCCCTTTCCGATCGCAATAACAGCTACAATTGTGGCTGTCCCTGCTATAATTCCTAAAGAAGTTAAAATCACCTTCGATTTATTCTCTAAAAGATTTTTTAAAACCAGTCTTATCATTTCAAAAAATCTCATACTCCTATCCTCCAACCACAACAGTGTCGCCTTCTGAAAGACCACTTACTATTTCAGAAATTTTTCCATCTGAGAAACCAGTTGTAATTTCTACTTCTTTTAGAGTCCCATCGTCTTGTTTAACTTGCACAAATTGTTTTCCATCTTTTAATGTAATCGCCTTATTAGAAAGAGTTAAAACATCTTTAACATCCTTGACAATAAATTGGGCACTAACAGTCATCCCTTCAAGTAATTTCAAATCATTCTCACTTATCTCAACCATAACAGAATAGTTAACTGAACTTCCTTGTCCATTCGGCTTTAAATTAATGAAACTTACGGTCCCTTCTAACATTTGATCCTGATAAGCGGAAACGATTAAATTAACACGTTGTCCTTCTTCAATCTTTGTAATTTCTTCTTGAGTAACTGTTATTTCTGCAAAAACCTTGGCATTTTCCCCAATTGTTACAATAGGGATTTCTGATGAAGTAGTTGAGCCCACTGTATAATTCAAATTAAGAATCGTCCCATCTATTTGTGCATATAAAGTAGAATTCTCTTTTAATTTATTAACCTTAGCGATTTGTTCATTAATTTTATCAACTTCTTTTTGAGCATTATTAATTGAATGATCTAACTCGCTATTAGTCAATGCATTTATTTCCCTATTAGCTGATTCTTCC
The DNA here is from genome assembly GCF_938044715.1 of uncultured Turicibacter sp. NCBI lineage: Bacteria > Bacillati > Bacillota > Erysipelotrichia > Erysipelotrichales > Turicibacteraceae > Turicibacter > uncultured Turicibacter sp. The sequence goes on along the minus strand of NZ_CALIOS010000050.1, from coordinate 122,609 downwards.
TTTACTTCACTTTCTTTTTCCTTAGTACGTTCAACATCTAAACTATTTAAACTTTGATTTGTATTTTTAATCTCTGTTTCGAGTAACGATTTTTCTGATAATAATGTACTTTCAGTTAGCTTTAATTCTTGTAGTTTAGCTTCAATTTCTTCTGCATCACTCTCTTTCGTTTCATTGCTTTCTTGTAATAGGTTGGTATCTTCTACCGTGCTATTCTCTTGTAACACATGATTTTCGTCTACGTTGCGAGCTGTAGCTAAGTTTTGCATCTCTTCTATTTGACGTCTTACATCCTCTAATTTTTTATTAACGTCATTTAATTTATCCGTTAATTGATTAATATTATTTACTAAGGAATTTCTTTGGCTTTCATATTGATTCTTTGATCCTTGTACTTTATCTTCCCACGCTTTATTTTGATTCAGAACAGTCACCTGTTTATTATTCTTTGTAGATACTAAAGTTGCAGTTGCCCGCTCAAGCTGAGAGTTTAACTCTTCTAATTTATCATTAATAAATTTTTCAGAAATCGTTGCAATTTTATCTCCAATACTAACACGTTCTCCCTCTTTAACAAATAACTCCCCTATCTCGACGGGTTCTTCGAAATTTTGATTAACAGCTTGAAGCTTTAATGAACCTGATCCATTCGAGCCCGCTATAATATCTCCTCTTTTTACTTCATACTCTCGTTCCCTAGATACCAATTCACTATTAGTCTCGTTACTATCCTTAAACTTTGTATATGTGATTACTCCTGTTGGAGCTAATATCATGACTCCCACAACAATGGCTATTGTTTTTTTAGATAAAGCTTTATATTTTTTCCCCATCTTTGTATCACGCTCCTTATTTTCTAACTCTCCCATAGATGATTCTATCTTTTTTTCATCCATATAAAATATTTAGTATCCTAGGTACACACTTATCCTAACAAATTCAATGTAAAATTAACGTTAAGAAAAATAGTAATTAAAAAAGAAAAAGCCCAACACTTAAATGTGTTGGGCCTTATAGGCTAATCTAATTCTTTAACAAAAGATTCAATTTTTATTTCTTGTTTTGCTCCCATCATTTGACCAACAAGTGCAACTATTAATGCTGGTAATAGCCAGTTAAATCCCAACTTAGCAAGAGGCAACTGATTCATGATCGGCAACTGTAAAGCTGTTAAGATACTTAGAACAAGTGTCGTATATCCTGCAAGGATATACGGTAATTTACTTGTGAAGAAGTTTTTGAATAAACTTAAGATAATTAACGCAACTGATACCGGGTAAATAATCGTTAAAACTGGTACTGAAAGTGAAATAATTGTGTCTACTCCTACATTTGATGCAATTGCACTAAATACACAGATGAAAATTGCAACATATTCGTATTTTAATTTTTTGTTTGTTACATCTTCAAAGTATTTACTTGTCACTGATGTTAATCCAATGGCTGTTGTTAAACATGCAAAGGCAACAATAATACCTAAAATAATTAATCCTGGTTGTCCCATTAATTGTTTTGTAATGGCAATTAATAAGGCAGTTTGTGAAACTGATCCATCAAATTGTGTTGAAACAGTAGCTCCTAAGTAAGTTAATCCCCCGTACACTAAGACTAATCCACAAGAAGCTAAAATTGCTGATTTAATAGTCAATTTGATTTGTTCTTGTTTATCAGTGTATCCTTTACTTAAGAAAGAAGTCATCATAAAAGCTGTGATTCCCCCTATCGCTAAAGCATCCATTGTTTGGTATCCTTGTGTTAACCCCGTCGCAAATAAATCGTCTGAAGTAATCGTATGATTTAAACTACCTAGAGGAGAGATGAATCCTTTCCCAATTAAGAATACTAGGGCTAGTAATAAAACTGGTGTTAAGAACTTTCCAATAATGTCCATTACTTTACTTGGACGAATCGTTAATAGTAAAGTTACGGCAAAGAAAATAACTGAGAAGACAGCCGAATTAATTCCAGATGTAAAGGGTTGAATGCTTAATTCAAATGTTGTCGCGGCCGTTCTTGGAATCGCGATAATGGGTCCTAGACAAAGCATGGTGATAACTTCTAAGCTAACTCCAAATACTTTGCCAGCACGCCCCATAATGGCTTGGTAACTTCCAGCCTTTGCAACAGCGTAAATTGAAAGTAAGATGATTCCAACATCTCCTAAAATAAATCCAAGGAAACTTGTTAGCCACTCACTTCCTGATGTCACCCCGATAAATGGTGGGAAAATCAAATTACTTGCTCCAAAGAATATTGAAAACAAGGCAAATCCTACAACGATAATATCAACTTTTTGTTTCATACTTTCCTCTCCTTTTTCGTGTAAATAAAAAACCACATAGTATCTAGTGACTATGTGGTTACCTTGTCCATTTTTCATAAAAAGGGCCACATAGTTATTTTCTATGTGGCATCTACTTTATAAGAAGTTATAGCCATCATAGAGACAAACGCCTAAAGGTTTGTATCTATGATGAAATGAAGAAATCATAAATACAAACCTAACAATAATAGCTATAGTAAAATCGTGTTGTTAAATTTGAATTCATGTTTACTCCATCCTCTCTTCGTTATAAAATATTGTTACACTTATTATAATGGCATTATAAAATAAAATCAACCTATATATACCAATTTTTTCAAAGGGGATTTTTAATGGGAACCTATTATATTAAACAAAAAATATTTTCACTACGAGATCACTATTATGTTTATGATAAACATGAACAAGCAGCTTTTGAAGTAACCGGAAAATTTATAGCTATCGCCGATCAATTAACCATTCGCGATTTAAACCAAAATGAATTATTCACCGTTAAGCAAAAACTTATGACTGTATGGGGAGCCTATGATATTTATAAAGGAGACATCTTATGCGCAACAATTAAACGTCGACCTAGTCTATTTAAACCCAAGCTTGATGTTGAAAGTGAATATGGAAATTTTCAATTACGTGGAGATGTCTTTGATCACAACTTTAGCATTACAAAGGATGGTCAAGAAGTTGGACACATTGAAAAAAAATGGTTCAAACTAAGTGATCACTATGAACTACAAGTGGCTACTGGCCAGGATGATGCCTTCTTTATTGCCATGTTAATCGCGATTGATAACTGTCTACATAATAATAAAAATAATTAATTTAAAAATATATAAATAATTTTTTAAATTATGGATAAGCTAATAGTGGTTACACGTTTTGCAGATCATTTATGATTTTAAGCCTTCTTTCTACTTCCTAAATCTAAAAAATCCACGAGAATTCTCGTGGAGTTTTTAGTTCTTTTCAACTGTGTTATAATGAATTTGAATTAATTGGTTTTGTACCGAGGAGGATGAAATAAGTTGAAGGCAAATTATCATTCACACACAACGAGATGTCATCACGCAAAAGGAAGCGATGAAGAATATATTTTAAGTGCTATCAAAGGTGGCTTCGATGAAATTGGATTTTCTGATCACTGTCCTTGGCCATTTGAAAATGGATATTCATCTAGAATTCGCATGGATGTTTCTGAGTTTGAAAATTATGTGACAAGTGTCCAAGCACTAAAAGAAAAATATAAAAATCAAATTAGCGTCAAAATTGGTTTAGAGTGTGAGTATTTTGAGGAATACTTGCCATGGCTTAAAAACTTAATTCATGAATATAAGCTAGATTACGTTATTTTTGGAAATCACTTTTCTGAAAATGAATCTCGTGGTTATTATTTTGGAACAGAGACAACGTCAAAAGAAGCCTTATATCAATATATGGAAACAGCTATCAAAGGAATGGAAACTGGCTTATTCTCATACTTCGCCCATCCTGATTTATTTATGCGATCATGGACGGATCTTAATGAAGACTTCTATTACGTTTGCCGTAAAATATGTGAAAAAGCAAAAGAATTAGATATCTTATTAGAATATAATATCTCAGGATATATCTATAATCGTGATTTTAATGTAAATGGATTCCCAAATATTAATTTCTGGACAATTGCAGCCGAAGTCGGATGTAAAGCTATCATTGGAATTGATGCACATCATAATATGTATTACGAAACAGAAGAATATCGTAATCGTGCCTTAAAAGAATTAGCTGATTTAAATATTGAAGTCGTTGAAACAATGCCATTTATTCAACATTAGAATGAAACTTATTAACTTGGTTAAATCTATTATTATACAAGGAGGAATTCAAATGAATCATCAAGAAATTTTAGATATTCTTAATTTTCGCCATGCCTGTAAAGAATTTGATTCGAGTAAAAAGATTTCAAAGTCAGATTTTGATGTGATCTTAAAAGCAGGCCAACTTTCGCCAAGCTCAATGGGAATTGAACCATGGAAATTTCTTGTTATTGAGAATGAGGCCCTTCGTAATGAGTTAGCGCCACTCTCTTGGGGTGGAAAAGTACAAATTCCTAGTTGTTCACACCTTATTATTTTACTTAGTCGCAATGCTAGTGATTTAAAACACAACTCTGCGTACATCGACTATTTATTACGAGATGTTAAACAGATGCCAAATGAAACAATTGAAGGATTTAAAGGTATCATGAAATCTATTGAAGATACTCGTTTTAATAATGACGAGCGTGCTATTTTGAATTATTCATGTTTACAAACTTATTTAGCAGCCGCAAATATGATGACAGTTGCAGCAATGGAGAACATTGATTCATGTCCAATCGGTGGATATGATCAACAGGCAGTTGAAAACTTATTAGTTAGTCGAGGATTACTCGATAAAGATCACTTCTATTTAACGTTAATGATTGCATTTGGATATCGTAAAAATGAAGCTAAACCAAAAAGTCGTCAACCATTAGAAAGTATTGTTGAGTGGGTTAAATAAAGAAAAAATCGCCTAAAACAGGCGATTTTTTCTTTTGGTTCAATGGGATGAATGTACACCCTACTGTATAGCCTTATAAAAACTTGATTCATTGATACTATCATCTTTCACAGCATACTTTAAAATCGAATAAACTTTTAAAAATAAGAGCCATCTCATGAGGTGGCTTGATTGCACCATCTTCTATCCACTTTAATAATAAATTCCATATTCCACCCGCAATATAATGCATCTGATATTGATAAAACTCTTCATCTATCTCCTGATAATTTGTGATACTTGTGATTTCTTTAAAAATATCCGGTACTCGTTTATTAAATTTACATGTGAAAAAAACCAATAAATTTTGACGTAAAAGTAATTTTAAAAACTCTAAATGTTGGAGCCAAAATTCAAAATAAATAAGTCCTACTTTATAACAATTCAGTTCACTTGTTGCTTTAATTTTTTTAATAAATTCTTGTGCTAATAAGTCCCCATATTGGATTAGAATGTCTTCTTTAGATTCAAAATTACGATAAAAGGTTTTGCGATCAACTTGTGCTCGCCTCGTAATTTCTGTAATTTTAATACTATTAAAATCTTCTTCTGTCATTAATTCTAGTAATGCTTCTGTTATAAATTGCTTTGAGCGAATGACGCTTGGATTAATTTTTTCAATCATGCTTTTATCTCCTGCCACAAAATAATGGATTATGTCCCACTTATTCTAAGTCTATTGACCGACCTTTATAGGCATAGTATACTACACCGTATAAAGTGCCACAAGTGTACCATTTTTAAAAGGAGAGATAATAATGAATCAAGAGCGATATTTAAAAGCCATTGATGAAAGATGTTCAAGAAGAACTTATATAACCAAAGATATTGAGGTGGAAAAAGTAAACTCGCTTCAAAGATGTATTAAAAACTTAAATGAAATGAGCGGCTTAAATCTTCAACTGCAGTTAAATGGACCTAAATTATTTAAAGGATTCTCCTCATCATATGGAATGTTAAAAGGTGTTGGAGCTTATTTTGCATTAGTCGGATCAAAAGATGATAAAGACTTGCTTGAGAAGGTTGGATATTTTGGTGAAATCCTTGCTCTTGAAGCAACAGCTCTCGGACTTGGAACGTGCTGGATTGGTGGAACTTATGACCGAAAACTATGTGCGAAGCTTATTGATTTAAAAGAAAATGAGGAACTTGTAGCAATTATCACTGTTGGTTACACACCAGTGGATAAAACATTTAAGGAGAAAATGATTAGTAAACTTTCTCACCGTAAGACAAAAACAGTTGAGGAAATGTATCATAGTAATGAAGAGGTACCGAATGAATTTATTAATGGGATGAAGGCGGTACAAAAAGCACCTTCTGCACTGAATAAGCAACCAGTTAAATTCCATTTCACAAATGGTGTTGTGACAACATCGACTCTTAATAGCACAGGATATGAAAAGATTGATCTTGGAATTGCTAAATTACATTTTGAAATTGGAACTGGGCTACAAAAGAAATTTGAGATTGAAAATGGACAATCTGTTTATAAATTTTAAAAGGAGATAACAAATTTTTATCTCCTTTTTCTCTATTTTATATATAATCCAATTAACTCCATATCTGTGTTATATGTTGCGGTTACTTGTAACTTTCCATTTGCGTAATTAGAAATTAGTACAACTGTTGCATAATCACCATTAGCTTTAATTGTACAAGATGATTTATCTCGAGACTCCCCTAATTTTTCGTAGACTGGCTCCCACGCTTTTTGAATAACTAAAGCACTTAAAATATCTTTTAAATCATCGTTTACTGTAGTAACAATCGCATCATAGTTCTCATCATTCAAGTTTTCAACAATCGCTATAGTCTCTTGTTTTAATGTTTCCTTATCAAAACTTTCATCTAATACTTGTCCACACCCTGTTAGTCCTAATAAAACACAAAATACTAATAATAGTTTTTTCATGATTGTATCCTCCCTCTTCAACTGTAATATAGCATATCAAGGCCTCATAACTTGTCAGAACCTAAACTTTTTTCTATCGAATCCTGTCGAAATTATGCTAAACTTAATCTAAATTTAATTTTTAGGGAGAGACAGTCTACATGAGAAAATTTATTATTGATACCGATACAGCTTCAGATGATGTGATTGCAATCATTACCGCATTACGTGAACCTAGCATCAAAGTTATGGGAATTACTGTAGTAGCCGGGAATGTCGGACTTGAACAATCACTCCAAAATGCCTTAACAGCAATCAAAGTATCTGACACTTATATTCCACCAGTATTCGGCGGAATGAGTAAACCACTTTTTCGTGATTTAGTAATGGCTGATGACGTTCACGGAAGCGATGGACTTGGAAATATGTTCTTACCAAGATCTAATTTATCAATTGAACCTGAACATGCAATGGATGGCCTACTTCGACTTATTGAAGAAAATCCATATGAAATCGAACTCATCACCCTAGGCCCTCTAACCAATATTGCCATGGCTTGCTTAAAAGCGCCTGAAACGATGAACAAATTAAAATCAATCACTTTAATGGCTGGAACAGGACTTGGACCGGGGAATATTACTGAAACAGCAGAATTTAATGTTTATGTCGATGCAGAAAGCTTATCTATCGTCTTAGATTTAGAAATTCCAAAACTCTTTGTTGGTTGGGATGCCATCATGAACAAAGGATTCTTAACTCGTCAAGACACTAACTACTTAAAAAACAGCGATTCATCACTTGCTAAATTTGCTATGCGTTGTACACAATCTCTTGATGAATACAATCAAAAACTTGGATTTGATGGATTTGAATTAGCAGATCCAACTGCAATGATTGCAGCTATTTGGCCTGAAATGATGACAAAATGCATTCCTGCTTATGCCACTGTTGAAACAAAAAATGAGGATAACTATGGCCAAGTCTATTTAGACTTATCTTCAAAAACACCCAACGCCACAATTTGTATCGATATCAACCCTGATTTATTTAAAAAATATCTATTTCAATCTTTATTATAAGATGAAGTGATATAATGAACTTATCATTATCACAGGGGGGCTACGATGGCTAAACTAAGGAAAATGCTTAGAAGTATAGATTCACCAGAGATTATTTCTTTAATGCATTTAATTGAAACACAAAATAAAATGACGATTGCCACTTGGTGTGTTAACTATGCAAAGGAACATATTCTCCCTATTTATCAAAAGAGTTTTCCGAAAGATCAACGCTTACTTCAAGCGATTAATGGAGCATTAGATTATTTAGAGGGGACAATAAAATTACCTGCAGCTAAAAAGCTAATCTCTGAGGCTCAAACAGCAGCAAGAGAGACAAAGGAAAATCCAGTAGCACAAGCGGCAGCAAGAGCAGTCGCTCAAGCCTGTGCCACTATTCATAAATCAACTAATGCATTGGCACTTGCATTTTATGGATCAGCAGCAATTGCCTATGATCGAGTGGGATTACTCGAAACAAAAGAAACTTATGATGAAATTGCGACTGAAGAATTTCATAGGTTAGAAGAAGCTTTACGCTCTATTGCGATTGAAAATGAACCCAATCCAGCCAAAATCAATTGGCACTGCTAGAATAAAAAATAGCACCGTGGTGAGGTGCTATTTTTTATTCCGAATATCGAAAGGGCTTAGTTATCCATTTGAATAACTTATATATAATAAATACTGGAATACCATATTGAATCATGACCACTGTAAAATAGCATGCTAATTTAACAAAGAAAAAGATAAACGCAAATAAGCTAAAAAGCCAACTCATCACGAATGTCCTCCTTAATAAAACTATGTTTCATTTCCTTTGTATCTTATGTTTTTAAAGTATTTATGTGCGTTTTATTTACGATATTTCTTTAAAAACTGATTATTCCAATTTACGTGGTGTTTAATATATGGAGCAATATTTTTTCCTTTTAAATAAGCAATGAGCATCGGTGCTAATGTAACTACACCATCTCGATATCCGATTTCAATTCTTTCTTTAATCGAAGTTTGATTAAAATTTAAAGTTCCACTTCCATTCACAATTTCTAATGGAAACGAAGGATAAATTTCTATAATATTTGCCTGTGGATAAAGATTTAAATCTACTTTATCTGTATACGTTAAATGAACGACGATAATTAAATCTAAATCATGATTCATAATTGGAGCAATAGGTACATTATCCGCACTAGCTCCCGAATATAGAGGGTTATTAATTCCTCCATCCGCATATTGTTTACCTTTAAACGTCACTGGAGTAAAAATAAAGGGAACAGCACATGAAGCAATGCTAATATCAATTATTTCTTCTTCATTGTAATCATTGAGCTTAAAGTATTCTGGATGACCATCATTAATATTATAGGCACAACTGTAAATATCAATATTCGTACTTTTTAATGTTGGCATATCTACGAATTCCTCGATATAGTCACGAATTCCTTTTTGAGAAATGAGTCCAAGAGCACTTAAATCAACGTTTTCTGCTATTTCATCTGGCTTATGACCCGTAGCAATCAATTTGATGATTTCTCCTATATCAGCCAACTTAAATCCTTCACTTTTCGTGACAATCTTTTGATAAGTTAACGACTTCCAACTAATATCAATAAGATCCCGCTTCTTCATACAAAGCATTAAGGAGTTAAGTGTTCCAATTGAAACACCAGAGACTGCTGTAATATTATTAATTAAATCTAAGTCCCATAAAGCTTGCATCACACCTGCTTGATAAGCTCCTTTTGTTCCTCCACCAGCTAAAACTAGGCCAACCTTCAAATCATAAAGACTTTGATCCATAAAATTCATTTTGCCACCTCGCAGCATGCATTATCTACCATTAGTCTATGTTATAATTCTCCATTTAATAGCAATATTAAGTAAAAATTAAATTTAATCTATTATTTCATTGCTTTTTCGCTTTCAAGTATATATAAATTCCTTAGCAAACTGATTATCACCCAGTCCTAAAATGAAGTTTAATTGTTCCTTATCTAATCCAAATAAAAAAGATGCCACCCATGTAGCATCTTCATTCCTTTATCTCAAGTCAGCTTTTAATCTTTTACGGTAAATAATTTTGATTAATATACAAATAGCAAATAAAAGTGTAATAATCATAACACTTAAAATTAAGAATAGTTCTTCTGGTAGAGCTAAAATAACTGGATCGGTACGATAATCAAAAACCCAGTAATCATTACGAAAGAAGATTTTATGGAACATCGTAAAAGTAGCTGAAAAGTTCACCATAATTGAAACAATTAACAAACCAAATACAATAAATGTTAAATTAACACCTTTATTAAACATAGATAATACGGCTTTATCTTTGTCGTGATGTTTAATCACTAAAAAGATAGCTAATGCGATGATAAATAAGATAACAATGACATATAACCATTGAAAAATGATTTTAACATCCGCAAAATGAATCATTCCATTTTCACTCATTTTAAAATCTGAAAGTGTCAAATACTCTGAACTAAAACACTGTAAATAAGAAACAATTTCTTTATAGTTTAGCATTAGAGCATCTTTTGAAAGTCCTGTAACCGAGGTTAATCGATATTTATCAATAATAAACCCATAAATAGAAGTGCAGTTTAAAACAATTAAGACAGTAGTTGAAATCAATGCTAGAAAAAACCACAATCCCCCTATATACTCTACAATCTTATGTTTTAACTTTTTACGCTTGTTCATACTTCTTTCTCCCTTGTGAAGCTTCTTTAAACATGATTTTATAGACTTTACTATTATAAATGCTCAACTTCATTGTGGCAATGTTATCTGCTTAAAAAGTTAAATTTAGTACTTAAAAAGACTAATCATCATCGGATGATGTAGAATAATGGAAAATGATTCCCTGTCATCTTTACGTTCATCGACATGTCAAAATGTTAGAAATATGATAGAATATTCATTAAGGCTAAAAAAACAAATATGATGAATCACTCTGAAAGGGGTTGTGAATATGGACTTCAATGCATTATCACCAAACTGGGATACTGACTTAAGAGTTAAACGCGCGGAAGCAATTAGTGCTGAGATTGAGAGTTATTTAGGAAGTGGCCCTCTTGAAATGATGGAGTTTGGTTGCGGAACAGGCCTCATTTCTTTTCATCTTAAAAATAAAAAAGCACAATTCTTACTAATCGATAATTCTGAAGGAATGATTAAGGAAGTTGAACAAAAAATTAATGAGTCTGATCTTAAAAATATGAAGACTTATTGTGGTGAATTAAAGGATTTAGAAACTGATACTAAATTTGACGTTATCTACACTTCAATGGTTTTACATCATATTGAGGATGTTCAATCTACTGTGAATCTTCTAGCAAGTCATTTAAAACCAAACGGAAAATTAATCATCGTGGACTTATTACCAGACGATGGAACTTTCCACAATCACAGTGAAACCTTTAAAGGTCACCACGGCTTCTCTATTAATGAAATGAAAGAGTATTTAGAAGCTGCTTCTTTACAAAATATTAGTGGCCGTAAATTTTACTCTAGTTATAAAATGGTCGATGATATGAATCATCCTTATAGCTTATTTAGTATCTATGCAACAAAATAAAAAAGTGAGATCTTAAGATCTCACTTTTTTATTTGTTATGAATTTTTCGAAATAGCTATTAAGTTGTCTTTTTTCATCTTCCGTAAAGTAAAAATGCCCTGATTTAGGTAACTCTAATACATTATATTTACAAGTTAAATGACGTTTAAATACATTTATACTTTCATCACTAACAAACTCATCATCTTTACAATGTACAATAGTTAATGGAATTTTAATCTCACCTAATTTTTTATTTGTTTCTCTAACAAGCGAAAATAAATCTAAATAGCGTGGAATCCATCTCAAATAGGTAATAAGATGTTTCGCTCTTTTAATACTCCAAGCTCGATAAATAGCTGTCGTATAAATATCTTTTTCATCAACTTTACCGCGCGCTACTTTTATACTACATCTTAATCCCCTAAAACTTAATTTTAATTTTAACGGTGTTGAAATTAAAAAAGCTTTTTTTATCTGTGGATAACGTAAAGAAGTTAAAAGGCCTAGTAAACACCCCATCGAATGACCAACAATAATAATCTGTTGATAATCTTTTGATAATCGTCTAATCGTCTGTTCAACATAATTTAGCCATACTTGTTTCTCAATACGAGAAAATCTTTCAGCACTATCACCATGTCCAGGTAATAAAATAGCATAACTTGAGTAACCATTTTGATTGGCGATATCAGCTAATCCTCTAAATTGATAAGGCCCCTCCAAAATTCCATGAATAAACAAAACCACACCCTTAGCATGTGGAACCTCGTGTATAAAAGGTTTATGGGCTACTCTTTTCGTTAATTCCATATTATCACCTATTCCTTAAGTCATAACAATATTTTACCATTTTTTATCTTTTTCATTCAGGATTTTGGTATTTTTATTGACTTAAAAAATGTTGATAAAGATTAATAGCATAATAATGAAAATATTTCGACTCATCTTATTCTCCATTACAATTGATTTAAGAAATAATTATATAAATAAACAGCATCAAGCACGTGATATTGTGGGGTATAGGCACTTCCATCAGCGTGCGTTGTCACAAGGGCATATTCGTGTTTTCCATCTGTTGCATAGCTCGCTAAACAAAGTTGCGCCTCATGCGTATAACCTGTTTTTCCACCTAACATTTCAACACGACCAAATGTTGGTGATGATAAACGGTCAAACATTCGACTCGTAAAGACTAACATTGGCGTTGTACTCGTGACATAAGATTTAGCAGAATAAACTTCTCTAAACTTATCGTTATATAGCGCGGCCTTGACTAATACGGCCATATCTCGCACCGTTGAGTAATGATTATCGTCATGAAGTCCTGTTACATTTGTAAAGTGAGTGCTCGTCATGCCAAGTTCCCTTGCTTTTTGATTCATTAATTCAACGAAGGCCTCTTCTGAACCTGCTACATAATTGGCTAATGTTTGGGCTGCATCAGCACCTGATGGTAACATCGTTCCATATAACAAATCGTCGCCACTCACAACTTGTCCATTTGAAAATCCGGCAAGCGCGGCTCCTTCTTCATATAACTTATTAAAATCAACATCTACAACCATCGGCGTATTTGGCATATTTTCAATCGCAACTAACACTGTCATCATTTTGGTCAGAGACGCTGGATATGTTATAACATCAGGATTTCTTTCATAAATGATCTCATTCGCCGTTAAATCCACCAAGATTGCATTGGAACTATAAATCCCTACCTTCACATCATCATCTGTTAAAACATAATCACTTTTAAATCCGTAACCGTAATGCAGGGAAAAGATTAAATCCTCGCGATTAGGCATATAAAAAGTACGATAATGTTTTTCTATGGTAACGTCCTCTTTAAGGGGACTTGCTTGGACAACTGGTGCTAATCCTAATAAAGTAATCGCTGCTATCGATATATTTTTTAAATTAAACCATTTAGACATAAAAAAATCAGCTCCTTATACGACTATTAAACCATATAATCGGAGCTGATACCTTGTTATTTTAATAAAAAATTATTAAATAATTCGCCAAAAAACATCTTATTGATGTTTTTCTTGTAATTTTTTGAAGAATCGATAGATACTCTCTAATGATTGAACTAAATCTTCTCGAAACTCTAAGTCTTTTAAAGCAGCATTTACTAAGTCTTCATGAAAGGCTTCATGAATTTCAAATACACTCTGACCTTTTTCCGTTAAATCTAGTAAAACCACTCGACGATCATTCACATCACGTTTACGTGTTACATAACCTTTTTCTACTAATCGGTTAACCGATGTTGTCAAAGTCCCCATTGTAATCATTAAACGTTTAGACACGGTCCCCATTGTTGATGGTTCACATTTACGAATCGCCTCAATGACATGAATCTCCGTCATCGTTACATCAACTGCATCATGCTCTTGTAAATTACGTTCCTCTAAAATTAAAATTTGATTAAAAACATCTGTTAATAATTCATTAACAACTTTTCTTGAGCGATCCACCTATAACACCTCCCATTTCTATATGCTGACAGAAATATGATCTAGACTTATATATCAGGAAACAAAAAAATCCTCTTGTACATATCTATTAAAAGCAAAATTGCTTAAATTTTCAAAAAATAGTAACCTATTATTAGAATGGGCGAAATTAAATGATTTATGACTAGCTGTGTATAATCGGTAAAAAACTAGGAGAAAGTATCTCCTAGTTCATTTAAAAAATTATTGTTTACTTTCGATATAATCAACGATGTTTTTAACGCTTTTCATTGCTTTAGCATCGTCTTCAGCGATTTCTAAATCGTACTCTTCTTCTAATGCCATGATTAATTCAACAGCATCTAAAGAGTCAGCACCTAAATCTTCTAAAGTTGAATCAATAGTTACTGCTTCTGCATCTACACCTAATTCGTCTACAATAATTTCTTTAACGCGATCAAATACCATTTTGATTTCCTCCTTCATCTAACTATAGTACTATTATAATTAGTTTGAATTACAAAGTAAATAGTTTTTTAGGCTTTTTCTACCGTATATTTAGATTTTAAACCTTGAGTAAACGCACTATACATCTCATTTTGTTTTTTCGTCACTAAGTATTGTTTAATTTGTGGTAAAACATCAGTAAATGGCACTGTTTCTTTTTTGTCTAATAATTTAATTAAATGATATCCAAACTGAGATTTAACTACCCCAGAAATTTCTCCAATATTTAAAGCGAATGCAGCTTGTTCAAATTCAGGAACCATTTGTCCACGTCCGAAATCTCCTAAATCTCCTCCACGAGCTCCAGAAGGACAGCTTGAATGTTCGCTTGCTAATTGATGGAAATCTGCACCTTCATTAATTTGATTTAATAAATCCTCTGCTTTTGCTTCTTCATCTACTAAGATATGAGCAGCGCGAACTGTTTCTTCTTTGAATTGATCTTGGTTTTCATTATAGTAAGCTTCACACTCAGCATCTGTTACATTAATTGTTTTGAACATTTGTCCAATGCTGTGTTGGAAAATGAATTCGCGATATAATTTTTGGAACTCTTCAGTTTCAGTTAATCCAGACTCAATTGCATCTTCAACAACTAATTGACGAGCAACTAATTCATCTAATAAATCTTGTTTTTGTTCTTCAGTTGTTAAATTAATATTTTGTTGTGCGCGTAAGGCATCGATTGTTTCATTTAACATTTCTTCAGTGATTTCATAATTTTTAACTTTAGCTAATACTTTTGACATTTTTTGTACACCCTTTCGGTTTCATATATAGCATAATTGTAGTACTTATTTACCATTTAGTAAAGAAAAGCTACACTTTAAATCCTAACAATCAAAAGGATTATCGAAAAATTCACAGATAATCCTTTTTCTATATCTACCATCCTAAAAAATCTCAGTTCCTGACTCATCAAAATAGCTGACTTCCATTTCAAAATAATCTGTTCCTGCAGGGAGATTCAAATCAAAAATAGTCAGCGTTGGGAGGCCTATCTCTATCTCCTGTGATGGCAAAACTTCCTCATTCACCGTTACCTGAACTTTGGATAACTCTGTTCAACCCAAAAATATACTCCTAAATAACTTTATTTGATTACTTGTTAGTATTAAACATACATTTTTTACCACATAATAAAACAATTATCTTAAAATAATGTTAAAATTAGGGAGAGATAATCACTAGAGAGGATATGAATAATGAGCGAAAATATTGGATGTTTAGGAAGTATTCTTAATGCACTGGGACTATTACCAAAACAGAATAACAAACAAAGTAAAAAAATAGAAAATATATTTCCATATGTTTTACGGGATGATTTTTTATCAGCAGCAGAACTTAATTTTTATAAATCCTTGTCACTTGCTACTAAAGAGCTTCCAGTTAAGATTTTGTCTAAAGTATCATTAGGAGATTTATTTTTTGTTAATATAAAAGATTTTAAAATGAAACAAAGCTATTGGAATAAAATTAACCGAAAACATGTAGACTTTTTAGTTTGCGATAATGTATCTCTGAAACCATTGGTAGCTATTGAACTGGATGATAAAAGTCATCAGCAATCAAATAGAGTACAACGAGATGCATTTGTTGATGAAGTTTTTAAAGCGGCTAATCTCCCTCTTCTCCATATACCCGTCAAAAATAGCTACGCAATTTCTGAATTAACAGATTTAATACAGTCCCAAATGAAAACTAATCCTATTATTGCTAGTATTACCTCCGAAGATTATGTACCAATCTGTCCAAAATGCCAGATACCTATGACTTTACGTGAAACTAAAAAAGGCAATCATATTGGACAAAAGTTTTATGGTTGTTCAAACTTTCCAAAATGTAAAGAAATTAAACCCTATAATTAATAAAAGGAGACTAAACTAATGCAAGTTGAAGTTATAGAAACTACAGGTGGTAATATCTTCAATCAATTACTATTTTCAATTTCATCTTTAATCCCACTGGTTATGTACGGATTGATTATTTATATTCTGATACTAATCATAAAATGTTTAAAGTTGTATATTAAAAATAATTCATAATATTAAAAAGGAGCTAGCTAGCTCCTTTTTAATTTATTTAGCTTCTGGCATGATCATAGTTAACGCTAATCGTTTACGATTTAAGTCAACTGACTCTACCCATACTTTAACGATGTCCCCAACTGAGGCAACATCCATTGGATGTTTAACGAATCCTTTTTTCATTTTTGATAAGTGAACTAATCCATCTTCTTTTACACCACAGTCGACAAATACTCCGAAGTCAACAACGTTACGAACTGTCCCTTGAAGTTCCATTCCTGGTTTTAAATCTTCAAGTTTTAACACATCAGAACGTAATAAAGGTGCTGCCACCTCATCACGTGGATCACGATTCGGTGCAACAAATGCATCTAAAATATCGTTTAATGTATGTTCACCAACACCAAGCGTTGCCATTAATTTTAAGCGATCAGCTTTAGCAACTGCTGCTTTTAAGCCTTCGGTTCCTAAATCATCTTTTGTGCACCCTAAGCTTTCAAGAACTTCTTCTGCAACTTTGTAACTTTCAGGGTGAATACCCGTTTTATCAAGCGGATTTACCCCATCAATAATACGTAAAAATCCGATTGCTTGCTCATAAGTTTTAGCTCCTAAGCGTGCAACTTTCTTTAACTCTTCACGTTTTGTGAACTTTCCAACTTCATCACGGTGCTTCACGATATTATTGGCAATCGTTGAAGAAAGACCCGCTACATATTTAAGTAATGCAGGCGACGCTGTATTTACGTTTACCCCTACCTGGTTAACAGTTGTTTCAACCACGAAGTTTAATGAATCATTCAACTTAGATTGCGTTACGTCATGTTGATATTGACCTACCCCAATAGACTTAGGATCAATCTTAACCAGCTCTGCTAATGGGTCTTGAAGACGTCTTGCAATCGAAACAGCCGAACGCTCCTCAACCTGTAAATCTGGGAACTCTTGACGCGCAAGATCTGATGCCGAATAAACTGAAGCTCCTGCTTCATTCGTAATAATATAATAAATTGGATGCTTAATTTCTTTTAACACATCAACAATAAAACTTTCTGTTTCGCGTGAAGCTGTACCATTACCGATCGACACAATTTCTACTTTATGAGTATTGATTTTATCAATGACCTTAGCACGCGCCGCCGCTACTAATTTAGGGTCTGCAGTTGACCCTTTTGATTTTTCGTGAGGATAAATCACATCGATATCTAATACTTTACCAGTCTCATCAACAACTGCTAACTTACATCCAGTACGGAAAGCAGGGTCAACTCCAAGTACAACTTTTCCTTTCATAGGAGGTTGTAATAATAATTGACGCACATTCTCAGAGAAGATATGAATCGCTTGATTTTCTGCTACCTCTTTTAAACTAGCACGAATCTCACGCTCAATTGAAGGTTTGATTAAACGTTTATACGCATCCTCAATTGCCATCATCACCTGATTGGCAGCTTCCCCTGATGCATCCTTAATAAATTGCTTTGATAAATAAGTGTATACGCCTTCAGCGTTCTCTGTAATAGAAATACGTAAAATCTTCTCCGACTCTCCACGATTCATCGCCAGAACACGGTGAGGAACAATACGTGAGATAGGTTCAGAGTATTCATAATATTGTTCATAAACATGGCGCTCATCTAATGATTTATCACGAACCTTAGATTGAATTTCACCATTTTTCGTTGTATATTCACGAATCCATTTACGATAATCTGCGTTATCCGCAATCATCTCCGCGATAATATCGCGAGCTCCTTGTAAAGCCTCTTCAACAGATGCTACTTCTTCATTCACATATTTAGCTGCTTCAACTTCAATTCCTGATTGTGGATAAGTTAAAAGATACTGTGCTAATGGCTCTAAACCTTTTGCTTTTGCCATCGTTGCACGAGTTTTCTTTTTCTCCTTAAATGGACGATATAAGTCTTCAATCTCAGTTAATTTCTCTGCTTTTAAAATTTGATTTTTTAACTCTGGTGTTAACATCCCTTTTTCATCAATTAAACGAATGACATCATCTTTACGCTGTTGTAAATTAACACCGTACTCATATGTCTTAGAAATTTCACGAATCTGCTCTTCATCTAGCGCTCCTGTTACCTCTTTACGATAACGAGCAATGAATGGAACGGTTGATCCCTCTTCTAAAAGTTTTAAGACCGCATTAATTTGATTCGTTGTAATGTTTAATTGCTTCGCAATTTGCTTATATAAATCATTCATAAAATTCTGTTCCATGTTGGCCCCTCCTTTAATCACCTGTATTATTTTAGCACAAAAAAATTTCATAGTTATGTTCTGGATAATTTTTTACTATATTTATCAAAATTATAATAATATATCATAGTAGTTATCTTATTATTTTGAAACATTTATGTATAAATACAAATCAGAGAGGATCTTTAACATGAAAAAATCAACAGCCATGATTGGTGGTTTTACTTGTTTAATTATCGCGATGTTACTTTTACTTTTGGTAAAATAATGCATTTTAAAAGGTTGAGTCCAATCAAGACTCAACCTTTTTTCATCTAAAACATTTATGATATAACATCATATAAAATATCAAATTATTTTTAATTGAATCATAAATTCACTACCAATCCCTACTTCACTTTTTACACTCAGCAATCCCCCGTGAGCTTCTACAATAGATTTCGCAATCGTTAATCCAACACCAATGCCCCCCGTTTCCTTACTTCTTGACTTATCCACACGATAAAATCGTTCAAAGATATGTTTCAAATCAACCTCTGGAATTCCAATACCATTATCCACAACTTTAATATAGATATGTTGCTCATCAGAATGACACATCACCGTAATCACTCCGCCTACATTTGTATACTTAGTGGCATTCGATAATAGATTGATTAACACTTGAGAAAATTTCTTCTCGTCAACTAAAGCCACTACTGGTTCAATTTGCGATTGAATCTCGATGTTTTTTTCAAAGGCTTGAACTTGATAATTATAAATGACAGACACTAACAGCTCATCTAATCGTATTTTAGATAACTCAAGCTTTGTCCTTTCGCTATCATACTTTGAAAGATGGCGTAGTTCATCTACCATCCGGCTAATCCTAACGACTTCCTCATTAATACTCATCAAACGCTCAGACGTCGGTTCCCAAATTCCCGCAATCATCACATCCAAATGCCCCTTTATCGTCGTTAAAGGCGTTCTTAACTCGTGCGCAATATCAGTCGTCAGTTGCTTCCTCAACATTTCTTGCTCATCTAAAGCCAGTGACAAATTATTAATCGATGTGATTAACTCATCAATCTCCTTAATATCGCTACGAGTCTCCACTTCCTTCTTATATTGGCCAGTCTCAATCAACTTCGCCATTCGGGACACCTTCACGATAGGAATCGAAATAGATTTTGAAATCATCGCAGAAACCACAACAATACTGCCCACTGACACAATACCAATAATTAAAATCACCTGATTAACCGTATTCAATAGCTCTAAATCATTACTCATATAATACGTCGAAGCATAATGAGTTAAATCTAGTTTTCCGACAACTTCATCTCTCTCATTATAAATATCTACTTGATAATCCTCGAGTGCATTACTCCAATCACTGTCAATGTTTTGCATATTTTGACTAATTTCATTTAACGTGTAATCGGATAGCACCTTCTCATCAGAAAACACACTCCAAAGCTCCTTGCCCGAATGATCATATACTTTAATCGCAATTCCTTTTTGAATCGCATCAATTCCTAAATTTTTAATAAAATCCATATCCCATTCATCATTTCGATAGAGCCCTCGAGCGTCAAAATTCATTAAATGATATAACTCTACTTTATTCGAATCATCTACATATCGTTCAAATGAATGTTGAAAAAGCGTTGCAACAAATAACCGAATCATAATAATCGTCACAATCATGACAAATGAAAAAATTAAAATCATTTTTTTATTAATAGGCATTCTTTTACTTTTGTAATCCAAAACGATACCCCACTCCGTACACGGTTAAGATAATTGAATCTATCTCAATCTTATGCCTTAAATTTTTAATATGACTATCAATCACACGATCAAATTTTTCAACATATCCATCAACTGCATAAGCCAGTAATTCTTCTCGAGTATACACTTTTTGAGGATGTGAACTAAGGGCCAATAAAATTTTATACTCTGTATTCGTTAAAGGAACCTCCTGTCCTTTAACCTTTAACTGATGGGATAAAGTATTTAGTTCAAAATCTGTTCCAAATTTAATTAAATCTTGATTATCTTTTTTTATCGTTCGTTTTAAAATAGCCTTTATTCGGAGTAATAACTCCATTATATTAAACGGCTTACAAATATAATCATCACAACCTAATTGAAAACCTTCAATTCGATCTTCATCTTCTATTTTGGCTGTTAGCATTATAATTGGAATATCAGACTGTTGTCTAATTTGTTTACAGATTTCTTCCCCACTCACATCAGGCAACATTCGATCAAGCAGAATCAAATCATAGGTATACTGATGAAATAAACTAAGTGCTGTTTTACCATCATGAGCAACCTCTGTTTGATACCCTTCATTATCTAAACACGCCTGTACAAATTCACAAATCTTTACTTCATCATCTACCATTAAAATACGCATCTCATCAACTCCAATCTCTCTTTTTATTATAAGCAGAAAAAGCCTACAATGTAGGCTTTTTCATATTAAATTCCTAAAAGTGTGCGAGCTAACATAAAGTAAACAATTAATGCAAAGGCATCAACAATCGTTGTAATCAACGGACTCGCCATAATAGCTGGATCAAATTTTAACTTCTTAGCAATAATCGGTAAAATACTTCCCACCACTTTAGCTAAAATAACCGTAAAGAACAAACTTGCACAAACAGTAATTCCGACCATAAACTCGACATGCTCAATAAAATAAATTCTTAAAAAATTGACAACAGATAGAACAATTGCCACAACACTTCCTACTCGTAACTCTTTAAACATAACTTTTAAATAATCATGAGTCGTAATTTCACCAAGCGCTAATCCTCGAATAATTAAAGTAGAAGACTGAGAACCAGCATTTCCCCCTGTGTCCATTAACATTGGAATAAATGATGCTAAAATAACAACCGATTGAATGACTTCCTCAAACCCTTGAATGATACGTCCTGTCACCGTTGCTGAAATCATTAAAACTAATAACCAAATAATACGATGTTTAGCTAAAGATAAAACGGGAGTTTTTAAATAAGGTTCCTCGTTTGGTGCCATCGCTGCCATCTTTTGAAAATCTTCCGTATTTTCTTGCTCAATGATATCCACAACATCATCAATCGTAATCATTCCTACTAGACGGTTTTCTTTATCCACGACGGGCATAGTTACTAAATCATACGCCTTAAATAAATGTGCAACCTCTTCTTGATCAACCGATGTTTGAACTGAGATAAGATTAGTGTCCATAATATCTTCAATTATCATATCATCTTCGCTTAAAATTAAATCTTTAAGTGTCACCGATCCTAAAAGATGACGTGCTTGATCAATGATAAAACAAGTTTCTAACGTTTCCTTAGTTGTTCCAGTTTTTCGAGTATGATTAATTGCCTCTTTAACAGTCATATACGCTTTTAAATCAACAAACTCAATCGTCATAATTGATCCTGCTGAATACTGTGCATACTGTAAAAACTGATTAATTAATTCACGTTTTTGAGGAGATGTATTTCGAATCACCTTTTTAACAACATTTGCAGGTAACTCCTCAATAAAATCAACTGTGTCATCTAAAAATAACTTATCCACAATTTGTGTGACTTCTCGATCTGTAATCGACTCCACAATATGTTGTTGAGAATCTTTATCTAAATAAGAAAAAACTTCTGCAGCAATATCCTTAGGTAAAACCCTAAAAACTAAAACCAACTCTTCATCCTCAAGATCCATTAATTGATTCGCTACATCAACAGAATTCAATTCTTGTAAATACTCACATAACTCTAATAACTTATTTCTTTCAATTAACTCTTTAATTTCAATAACCATGGCTCAATCCTCCTTGGTTACCATATCCTCCACTTCATAAGATGGTCAGATATGGAACCCATCTTATTATCCTTACAACAACTCGGACTACCGTCCATACCCTCACATCCTTTCAATATCATCGGCAAAGTAGGTACATTCACAACCCACGATATTATATGACAACACTATGGAGAAATTATGTGGTTTTATTAAAAAGTTGAATCAAGCGTTTAGCCAGTCGTAAAAATGGGGGGCCCCCACGCTAGGAAATGAGCTTGCGAATTCGTAGCTTTCCTCCCTTAGTAGGGCTTTTTTGATATGAGAGATAATCTCCCTTATAACATTGCTTTATGCCATATTCATTGTTATAATCCACTTATCAAATTTAGAATGAGGGATTAGATATGAAAAAAGCTATAATATTTGATATGGATGGATTAATGATTGATAGTGAAAGAGTGACTTATGAAGAATATTGTCATAAGTTAGATCAATTAGGATATAAATTTGACGAAACACTTTATCGTCGTTGCCTAGGAAAAAATAAAAAAGGCGTTTATCAAGTATTAATAGATCACTACGGAGAAGATTTCCCAATAGATGAGGTCTGGGATGATGTTCATGTCTCATTAGATAACCGCCTAAAACTTAACACACCATTAAAAAAAGGAATCGTTGAATTACTAACGTTTCTAAAAGAAAATAACTATAAAACAATTGTAGCAACCAGTAGTGCTCGTGCTCGTGCGGATATCATTTTAAAAACAGCAAATATCTATCAATATTTTGATGATATGATTTGTGGCGATGAAGTGACTTGTGGAAAACCTCATCCTGAAATTTTCTTAACAGCCTGTGAAAAATTAGGAATAACTCCTCAGGAAGCGTTAGTTTTAGAAGACAGTGAAGCCGGCATTACAGCAGCACACGCTGGAAATATAGATGTTATCTGCGTACCAGATATGAAATATCCTGATGAAGAGTTTGCCAATAAAACAGTTAAAATTGTCGAATCATTATTAGAGGTTATTGATCATCTAAAATAAATGTGACCTCACTTTATCAATACGTAATCAATTGATTAAACCTCTGCCTCAACTGCTTTTTTATAGTACCAAAAACTAGATACTTAAAAAGATAGATTTTGTCTTGCTAATGGTACCTATAAACTCGTTAAACGTTTTCAAAAAATGATACATAAAAAAAGGTCTGTCATATTTTTGACAGACCTTTTTTTATGTATGGTAAATAAATTAAATACCATGTTTTAAAAGATACTTCTCATACTTATAGGACATTAATCCATCGCTAAAAATCTCTATATTAGTTGAATTTTCTAATGGGAATAATCGGCTTGTAAAGGCTAACTCCCCATTGTTAATAAAGATTTCAACAATACTATTATCCATTAAAACTTTAATTTCAATCTTTTCACCAATTTTTAATTCTGCTTGACGATATGTCCCAAACTCTTCAACAAACTGATGTTTTAATTCACTTCGATCAAGTGTAACGGTTTGATTTTTCTGATTAAACTCTAATACCAGACGTTCCTCTTTTGAAACTGATAGGTTTATTCCAAAAATATTTGCATCATTTGGGGTGAGTATCATATTTAACTCATATGTATTTGTATCATTTTCTAATAAAGAAAATCCTTGACATTGACCTGCTTCTGATACTTTATTGAGACGTAATAACTCAAGTTCTTTTGCTGGAATTTGAATAACCTTATTATCTTTGATTCTAATTTCTCTTGGGAATGTTAAGCAATGAGCCCATCCAAAAATATCAGTTGGATATTCAAATTCTCCTAAACCTGCCCAGGCTAATAGTAGTGTTTGATTTTCTTTTCCTTTAAAAGTTTGAGTCGCATAGAAATCAAATCCTCGCTCAAATTCATCAAATGATTCTACTTCAAATATCAATTGATCTAAATCTAACTTTCCAATTACATACGTTACATTAAATAAATTTTTATACTTCTCACCTTGTACTTCAACTCCCTGTGGTGAAAAAATCAATAAATCCTTTCCGTCAATCTCAGCAAAGTCTGGACATTCCCACATATACCCTAAATTCTGATTAAAGTTTTTTAACGTTAACTCTCCTAAAAAACTCCAATCTACTCCATCTGGGGATTGATACATAATAAAGGTTCCTGTTTCATCTAATCGTTGAGCTCCCAAAATCATATAATATTGACCATTCTTTTTAAATACTTTTGGATCACGAACATGTCCGGTATACCCTTGTGGAACGCCTTCAATCAACGCATTTGATGGATGTTTTTGAATATTCCCCTTATCATCCATAATAGCTAAACACTGATTTGCGCTTCGATTAAACTTATCTAATTTAATGTTTCCAGTGTAATACAAATACAACTGATTATTTATTTCTATAGCTGTTCCTGAATATGCTCCATGAGCTTCATAATCTTCAGTTGGTATTAATGCTACTTCTTCACGTGTCCATTCAACTAAGTTTTTTGATTTCAAATGAGCCCAATGTTTCATTCCATGTGTTGTCCCAAAAGGATACCATTGGTGAAAAAGATGATAATAACCATTAAAATATGCTAATCCATTTGGATCATTTAATAAACCAAACTCTGGATGAATATGATAAATTGGTTTCCAATTATCATCTTTTGACTTTTCTAGAAGTTGAACTAATTCTTCTGTTGTAGCTTCTAGAATTGTTCGATGTTTAGGCTCTTTGTATCTCATAATTAAGCTACCTCTCTTTTAACTTTTACTTTTCCATATACATATGTAAAGATAAATCCAGCTGATAAAGCAATTAAATGAGCAAAAATATAATTAAGATGTCCATTTCCTTCAGCTGCTACAATTGCAATTCCAGGAATAGCTGTTGCACCAAATCCAATAGCTGTTACATGTGTAAGATAAACATATGCTCCCCCTAAAGTTGCTCCTAAGCATCCTGCAATTAATGGGAATTTATTTTTTAAAGTTACTCCGAAAATAGCCGGTTCAGAAATTCCAAATAAAATTGACCCAAATGAAGAAATACAAATTTGTTTAACTTTAGCATCTTTCCAATTTAAAAGTAAGAATCCAAGAACTGCTCCACCTTGTGCAATTAAAGCAACTGACATTAATGGCATAATAAAGTTACGTCCAGTATCTGCGATTAATTGTGCCTCAACTGCTCCGATAACATGATGAATTCCAGTAATAACAATGATTTGTTGAATTCCTGCAAACAACATGAAACCAAAAATTCCTAAATTTGTTGTTGCCCATAATAATGAATAAGTAATAATATCTGCTAGAGCACGTCCTAGTGGACCAATGACTGTAAATAATAAGAATGCTGCAATCACTACTGTTGCTAATGGTGCAAAGAATAATTTAACCATATCTGGAATTTTTTTGTTAAAGAAAATATCAAGTTTAGCCGTAATGAATCCCATCATTAAAGCAATGATAATCCCACCTTGAAATGCAACTAATTCTACATTTAGTCCAAAAATATTAATAACTTCGGGATCAACTGTTCCATTTCCAACAGAATAAGCATTTGCTAAATCAGGATGTAACATAATTGCTCCAATAACTAATCCAAGAACAGGTGTTCCACCATAACGTCTTGTTGCTGAATAAACAACTAACATTGGTAATATTGTAAAGATTCCTGTTGAACAAATTGATAAGAAGCGATTAATTCCAGCTAAAGATGGAAACATCTCAATCACAGATTGAGGACCAAAAATTCCTTCTTGCCCAAGTAAACCTGTCAATCCCATCAATAGGGCTGCAGCTAATAAACCTGGAATGATATCTACGAAAACGTCAGATAACGATTTAATAGCTTTTTGAAATGCATTCTGTTTCTGTACTGATTGAGCTTTAACATCACCTAAAGACATTCTTTCTGTTCCACTAACTTCTGTAAAGACATCATAAACATTATTAACTGTTCCTGCGCCAAAAATAATTTGCAATTGATCTCCTGCCACAAAGACCCCTTTAACTAATTCTAATTGCCCAATTTGATCTAAATCAGCTAATGAATTATCAACTAAGACAATTCTTAATCGTGTTGCACAATGCGCTACTCCTTGTATGTTTTCTTTTCCACCAATTAACGTTAATAATTCTTCTGAAATTTTTTGATAAATTTCTTTTTTGTTAGACATATTTCATTTCTCCCCTCACCATAGGAACCGGTTCCACCGATTACGAAAATAATATAACACAATAATTACCATATAGCAACCCTTTTCAGTAAGTGTTTACAAAAAAAAAAAAAAGACAATCAGGTTTTAAAAACTAGATTGTCTTTTTTATCTTTATTTATGCTTTACACTTTTTGATTTGATTAACTGATAGCCAATAACCTGTAGTTCTGCAACATCTCTTCCTTCCATTAGGTCTATAATCGTTTCAGCGGCTAAGTGTCCTGTTTTCTCATTTTCAAATTTAATTGTCGTCAAAGGTGGTGTAACTAAAGTTGCCAAATCATATCCTCCAAAACCTGTAAGTGATATATCTTCTGGTACACTTAAATTATGTCGTTGAATAGCTTTTCTAGCCCCTAATGCTATTCGATCTGTAGCACAAATAATTGCACTTGGTTTACTATCTTTTAAAGCATCGTTGACTATTTTCTCAGAAAGTTCACTTGTGAAATCTGACTCCATTATACGAATATTCATCAAATTATTTTGGTAACGTAATCCATCCAAAACCCCATTACGACGATTTATTCCTACCGCAGTATCATCTTTTGATACGCCCAAATAAATAACATCCTGATGCCCCATCTCTTGAATATATCTCCCTACTTCAAACCCTGCATGATAATCATCATTAACAATTGAAGTAACTCCATCACAGACTTGTCCAATCATTAAAAATGGAACCTTTAACTGACTAATTACATCTCGATGAGCATCTTTAATTTCGGTCGCTACTAAAATAATTCCATCTACTTTTAATCGTGCTAAATTTTCGATACTTTCAATTTCTAAATCTTTTCGTAAACTAGTATTTATAATTAATGGATTGTATCCATTTTCTCTTAAGGTTGTATCAATGGCCATAATTACTTTTGATGTAACAATAGAATCTAACCCAGGGGCTATGATTCCAACAAATTTTGTTTTTTTTGCTTTTAGACTCTGTGCAAAAGCGTTTGGTTCATAATTATGCTCTTCAATAACTCTCCTGATTTTTTCCTTTGTTTCTTCACTCACTTTGCCATTGTTCAAGTAACGAGATACAGTACTTTTCGCTACCCCAGCGATTTCAGCTATATCTTTAATTGTTAAGGCTTTATTCATCCTTCTCCTCCTAATAACCCTTACTAAAAATTAAAACAGTTTTATCTCTTTAATTATAGATTATATTTTGCTACTTTGATATGCTAATTAAATAGAAGAACAAAAATAAATACCATCTAATTTATAAAATATTAGATCGTATCCTGATTCCTACAAAAAAAGAACCGATAGCTCCCTATCGGTTCTTTTTTTAGTGATGGTTTAAACATACTTCTCTACAACTTATGTTATAAATCAAAGCTTTATGACTCTTTTTTTCATTGCATTACTTTTTCATAATACTAAAATACTTTGTATAAAATATGTAGAAAAAGACGAATTGATGTAGAAAAAAAACTTTCCATGTCATCATTATACTAATAAGTAATTATATACCATATAGACTGGAATATCCTCTTTTAGTGAATTAAGATTATTTTTCAAATAAAATCCTCTCTAGATATTAATCTTGTCATAAAAATCCATATAAATTTATATTCGCTTTTCATATAATGATGATAGCGCTATAAAAGGGGGGATCAATATGGACAAACAGTCTTATCTTAAACTAATTGATAAAGTCATTGAACAAGGACCATTCAAAGACACGTGGGAATCTCTTGAACAATACGACGTAGCAAAGTGGTATCAAAAAGCGAAGTTCGGAATCTTTATTCACTGGGGGCTATATTCTATTCCGGCATTTGGAAGTGAGTGGTATTCAAGAAATATGTATATTCAAGGTAGTAAAGAGTACGAGCATCATATTAAAACATATGGGCCGCAAAAAGAATTTGGGTACAAAGATTTCATTCCGATGTTTAAGGCTGAAAAATTTGATCCTGAAGTTTGGGCAGACTTATTTGAAAAAGCTGGGGCGCGATATGTCATGCCTGTCGCCGAACATCACGATGGATTCCAAATGTATAAAAGTGATCTCTCTCCATTCAACTCATATGAAATGGGACCTAAACGTGATATTTTAGGTGAATTATCTCAGGCATTTGAAAAACGAGGTATTAAAGCCTGTGCCTCATCTCATCGAATTGAGCATTGGTTTTTCATGGGAGAGGGGAAAAAATTTGATAGTGATATAAATGATTCTTTAGCGTGTGGCGATTTTTATTGGCCTGCCATGCCTGAGCCTGATCACTATGATTTATTTAGTGAACCTACCCCAACAAAAGAATTTTTGGAAGATTGGTTACTCAGATGTTGTGAATTAGTTGATAAATATCGTCCTAAACTCATTTACTTTGACTGGTGGATTCAACATCATGCTGTTAAACCCTACCTCAAAAAATTCGCTGCTTACTACTACAATCGTGCACATGAATGGAATGAAGAAGTTGCTATTAACTATAAAAATGATGCGTTCATGTTTGGTAGTGCTGTTATCGATATGGAACGTGGTCAATTTAATGAACCCAAACCAAACTTATGGCAAAGTTGTACGTCTGTTGCAAGAAACTCTTGGGGATATACTGAGGATAATGACTATAAAACAGCAAACGA
The DNA here is from genome assembly GCF_938044715.1 of uncultured Turicibacter sp. Taxonomy (NCBI): domain Bacteria; kingdom Bacillati; phylum Bacillota; class Erysipelotrichia; order Erysipelotrichales; family Turicibacteraceae; genus Turicibacter; species uncultured Turicibacter sp. Next base: position 93,403 of record NZ_CALIOS010000050.1, on the reverse strand, counting down.
AATCATTTGTGACCTTGTGGATATCGTGAGTAAAAACGGGTGCCTACTATTAAATATCGGACCAAAAGGAGATGGCTCAATTCCAGAAGAAGATAAAAAACTCCTACTCGAAATTGGAGACTGGCTAAAAATCAACGGCCAGGCCATTTACGACTCTAAGGTTTGGCGGTACGCATCAGAAGGTCCAACCAAAGTATCAGAAGGACAATTTTCAGATACAACGAGCAAAAAGTTCACTCCTAAGGATATTAGATACACCGTGAACAACAATGCCATCTACGCAACGGTCCTAAACTATCCTGAAAATGGACAAGTCAAACTCACCTCTTTTGCCAAAAAAGATCCTTGTTTCGTCCCATGCTTCCACGGCATTATCAAAGATATTGTTGCGCTAGGATTTGACGAGAAAATCAAATGGAATCATAGTACGGATGCCCTTGAGATTAGTACAACTACTATTCAAAGTGAGCTCCCTGTTGTTTTCAAAATTATTCTCGATTAAAAAATCAAAAGCATTAACCTGATATCGGCTAATGCTTTTTTATATGATTAAATTAACCCAAAATGTTTACAAGCATGGTAGATTCCATCTTCATGAACTGGTTTTGTGACATAGTTAGCATGCTTTTGAACATCTTTATGAGCATTCCCCATTGCAACACCCATTCCAACTGCTTGCAACATCTCAATATCATTGAATCCATCCCCAAACGCAAGTGCATTCTCAGGTTTCAACCCGATTTTATCTAAAATCGTTTGTATAGCAGTTGCTTTTGAACCATGTAACGGTAATAAATCAACGCCATTTTCTTGCCAACGAACAATGCGAATTTCTTTAATTGACTCAAAGAAATGCTCATTCTCTTTTGTAACTCCCGCTACCATCTGATACACCTTAAAATCAGGTTTTTCTAAATCTGTTTGAATTCTAGGATAAGGTAACTTCATAGCCTCAAGTCCTGATAATAAAAGTTCTTGATTGGCACCTGATAAAATATAATGCTCTGCTGGCATCCATAAAAGTGGAATATCATGCTTCTTAGAAACATCTACAATTTCATCAAGTAAAGTTTCTGAATAAGGTGCCTCATGAATCACTTTACCATGCATCACAGCATATTGACCATTCGTACAAATATAACTATCAATTTCTAATCCCTCAAGTAAATCCTCAATCATAAATGGAGAACGTCCTGTTGCAATAAAAGGCGTGATTCCATTCTCTTTTAATAATTTAATCGCCTCAATCGTTGACGCTGGTACTAACTCCATATCTGAACCATGCGAATGCGTTGAATGATTATCCACAATCGTTCCATCTACATCAAAAAAAGCAACCTTAATCTCCATCCTGGCCATCCTCCTACAAACTAATGTTGATAAACATAGGATACTACAAAAAAGACATTTAATCTACACTTAACCTCTTCCTTCGACACGTAACAATAATTGGTATCTAAATTTTAAAAGTCATTTTGAATGAAAAAATTTATCTGTGACATAATGAGGTTAAAGAGGTGATAGCAATGAATACCGAATTTATCGAAACACCGATTGAGGCTCTTACATTTATTGCAATCGAATTAATTATGTTGACAATCGTCTTAGCACTTTTAACTTATACTTTTTTAAAACTTTATTCTCTCCTGACCAAAACATCACATCACGATTCTCAAGAAGATTTTAAATGAAATCTTCTTTTTTATTTTATCTGTATACTCTTTATAGATATTAAAAGTCATGCAAATATGAAGAATGTATAACAGATATATTACCTATTTAAATTTCTCCTGTATTTTCTACGTATATATAAATACCATTAAAGTATTTTTATTTAAAACGTTTTTATTCTGTGTTACAATTTCATAAAAGAAATCATTTAGGAAGTGATTACCATGTCTAACTCAGAATATAAAATACTAGACCATTTATCTAAAGGAATATTAGTTATTAATAATGAATTTAAAATTATTTATGCGAATCAAGTAGCAGAAGAAATCTTTAATATAAATAAAGATAGCATCCTAGGTGAGTCCTTGCATCATCTAAATTGTCAAAAAGAGCTTTGCTTATTTTGTTTATTAAGTAAGCAAATCAAAGATTTTCCACTCCATTCTCCAATTAAGAAAATTACCATTCCAAATTATTATCAAATACCAGATCAACATTTAATAATAAAAATTATCCGACACGAAAACATATTCTTAGTTGAGGGAAAATCCATTAATTTTTCTAATGATAGAAAAAAAGAGCTATTGACTGAACTGATACAACATTCAAAAGATTATATGTTCTTTAAAGATGAGAATTTAAACTATGTTATCGCGAATCAAAGTTATTTAGACTTTGTCGGTCTTAAGGAGAATGAGCTAATAGGATTAAATGATTGGGATTTAGTGCGTAAGGGAATTCTTTCTGAAGAATTATATTATCAATGTAAATGTGGAGATAATGATACTTTATTACACGGTTCTTACTCAGGCGTTGAAGTATTTTTAGGACGCTCTTATCAGGTACTAAAACAAAAGGTAAATCAAGGCGTGTTATGTGTAGCCAAGGATATAACAGAAATAATCAATATGACTAAATTATCAGTAGAAGATTCCTTAACTCAAATGTATAATCGCCGAAAATTTAATACCGTTTATAATAATATCTTTGAAGATTCTAAATATAATTACTATTTAGTATTAATAGAATTCAGTAATCTTGATTTAATTAATACTTTATATGGCTATCAACAAGGTGACGAATATTTAAAAATATTATCAAAAATCCTTTTAAATTATTCAGAAGAGCTATTTTTCAGATTAGATGGAAGTATCTTTTGTTCTCTTACGGATAAAAATCAAAAAAATCTTGAAAAGTTTATTAGTCATATTTTTTCTGACCTAGATCAAATTAACATCACACCAAAAATAACGATTAATGTCGGTGCCTGTCAAATAGATAGAACAACTTCAAAGGAAATTAATTATAATAAAGCTTCTCATTTTTTAAATGAATCTAAAAAAATAGGACAAAATCAATGTATCATTGACGGCGAATTATATCTTAAGAAATAAAATTGAATCAAAATAAAGACCTACATTTAATTATCTCTAATTAAGTGTAGGCCTTTTTATTAAACTTATTACATCAATCATATTATTTTTGTTTTCCTTCTTTATTAAATAATTGTTTAACTCTAATCTCTGTTACAGCCATTGAAATTAATACAATCACAACTAACTCCAAAACATTAATCATCACAACCTCAAAAGGACTCAGTAATCGAATATATGAATTTAATATAATCCCAATCACAAGAGCAATTGCCCCCATACTAACTAACATCACACCAAAAACTTTATTCGCAAACTGCCATGATTCTTTTGTTTGTAAAACTGATCTAACTCGATATCCAAACCTTCGTATATCTTGGTCCGACTCTAAAACATTAACCACACCAATTAACATCGAAAGTAATCCAACAATAAACACAGAAAACTCTAGCATAACCCCTACCTCCTTTAAAATCAATATATTTCCATTACATTATACCACGAGAATGGACCTAACCCTTAAATACTTTCAAATTCAAACAAAAAAGCACGCCTTAGCGTGCCTTCACAACCATAAAACCATATGAATCCAAACTTACTGTCTCATCAAATGACAAAATCTGATTTCCATACAACTCATGAACTTCCTTATTTTTTAGCTCAGGGATTAATGGAATCGTTAGGTGATAAGGATTATTATTAATAATAAAATAAATACTATGATGTTCATCAAACTTTCTATAAATTAACGTATTTTGATGATGATAAATAAACTCTAAGTTCCCAGAATACTCTTTTCTTAACTCAATACAACGCTTTAAATGCGTAAAATAAGGCATCTCACAAGCAGCGTCAGTCCAAATCATACACTGACGTGAACGAGTATCATTATCCCCCTCAAGTCCCACTTCAGATCCATAAAAAATACACGGAGACCCTATTAACGAATAAAGTAATAAATAAGCGAGCTTGATTTTACCTTCACATCCATCAGCTAAAGTAGCAAGACGTGGTGTATCATGACTATCGAGTAAATTAAACATTACGTCATTCACATTAGCAGGATATCGATAAAGTGCCTCAACAATTGTATCAACAAAACCTTGATCATCGATATGATTGGTCGCCACAAACTCTAAAATAGCTTTCGTTAATGGATAATTCATTACCGCATCAAATTGATCGCCTAAAAGCCAGGCATAAGAATCATGCCAAGTCTCTCCTACAATATATAAATCGGGATTCGCCTCTTTAACAGCCTTTCTAAAATCACGCCAAAAGTCATGAGAAATCTCATTGGCAACATCAAGTCGCCAGGCATCAATCCCAAACTCCTTAATCCAATACAATGCAATATCAATTAAATATTGTTTTGCCTCTTTATGATTTGTATTAATCTTTGGCATATACGGTGTGAAGCTAAAAGTTTCGTACGTTCCGATAATCGGAGCCCCCTCCTCATCAACAACTGGAAACTCATGAATGAAGAACCAGTCTTTGTATTCTGACTGCTCACCATTTTTCACAACATCTTGCCACTGAGGTGAATGATATCCCATATGATTAAAGACAGCATCAAGCATCACTTTCATTCCACGCTGATGAGCTTCATTTACTAACGTTTTAAAAATAGCATCATCTCCAAAATGAGGATCAATTTTATAATAATCCACCGTATCATACTTATGAGTAGACGGTGATTCAAAAATCGGAGTTAAATAAAGTCCATTAATTCCAAGCTCTTGCAGATAATCCAACTTATCCACAATTCCTTGTAAGTCACCACCATAAAAAGAATCAATCGTCACTTCCCCCTCTCCCCAAGGAAGAACATTCTCAGGACTAATTGAATCATCTCCATTTGCAAAACGTTCAGGAAAAATTTGATACCACATCGTATCACGTACCCAATCTGGTGCCTTAAATACGTCTTCAACATTTAAATACGGAAATGCAAAATAACTATTAACATCCTTCTTAATTACTTCATCCTCAACACTAAAAAATCCACGCTCAATAAATAATAATTCTTCTATCCCATCATTTAAAATAAATCCATATTTAAAACGACGATACGTTGGCTTGATTTCAATAAACCAGTAATCAAACTCTGATGTTGAATGTTGTTTTATCATTGGCGTTGATTTTAAGCACCATTCATATTCACCTTTCTCATTAGGTTGCCAATCATATGGATCATTTCCAAGTAACTTGACTGCCTTTATATCATTTTTAGCACTTCTTAAACGGATATGAAGCGTTTCTTTGTCATATGCATACGCATACGCACTTTTTGCACGGTGGTAAATTGCTTGTTTAATCATTTTTAGCTGCCCCCTTCTTACTTCTTCATTATACAAAAAAGAGTCCTCATATTCATCGTACTGCCAATGAGAAATGAAGGGCTAAAATTTATATTAAAGACCTTTTAAAAGCAAGACTTTCTCACAAATGATTCTCACCAGTTAATAAATAAGCGTCTTTATACATCCGATTTCGTACATAAAACTTTATAACTGATTCATATAAACATTCATCATACAATAAGTTAGACATTCCCTGTTCCTTATATTTCGTAATTAAATCTTGAAGTTCATCAAGCTGTGACTTATCCCCATTTTCACAAAGCGTTAAGATTTGTGAGGTAATCGTATCCTCAATCACCAAAGGCTCATCCGACTGATTCAATCGACTTAACATAAAAGTCTGCCCCTCCTGTGCCTCCTTCAAAAACTCCAAACGATTCAACTTCCTCATATAAGTCACAGAGCGCTCATACTGTCTAAGTGCGCGCTCAGTACTCCCTACCTTATAACAAAGTACCGCCTTAAAATGATAAAAGCCAATCAACCCAATTAAATTTCCCTCATCCAAATAAGTTTGATACGACTTTTCAGCAAATTCAAATGCTTCATAGTAACTCGACAACTTATAATAAGCCATCGCCAAATACAAAAGAGAATGCCCTGTTGTTTCATAATTAGTAGACTTTAATAACAAATCGCGTGCTAAGGTCGCATCGCGATAATAAAGCAACTGATCTAACCCTAAATAAAAATAATACTTAAATCGTTGATGATTCGTTAATAAATGCTCAATAGATTGAATCATCATCAATACCTCATCAAACTTATCACGCTCAGATGTTGAACAAAACTTCGCAAAATGGACTAAATAATAGTCAACAATCAAAGGAGAATGAATAAACTTATCCTCTTGCTTTACTAATCGTTCAAAAATCTCACCAGACTTCACAAAACCATTTAAATTCAGTTCATCAAAAAACTCATCAATTAACTCTCGACTTTCTCTTAAAAAATTTGAATCGCTATAGTATCTAATATCAAGCTCATCAAACAAAGACTCAATAATATCAAGACTTGGGACAACCTCCCCATTCTCAATCTTACTCAAATAAGAAGGCACACAAATCCCCTGTGCTAAATGTTGCTGACTCATATTTTGACGAATTCGATTTACCTTAATTAATGAACCAAGCAACGTTAAATTCTGCTTCTCTAATAATCCATTTAAATCTCGCATCAGTCATCCCTCAATTTTAATAGTATTAACTCTAGTATACATGATAAACAAAAAAAGAGACTTCATAAACATGAAGTCTCTCATAAATTCTTATTAATCTCTTAATTAGAAGTTTACAACAACATTTTGAGCTTGAAGTCCGCGTTGTCCTTCAGCAGTTTCAAATGTTACTTTTTGTCCTTCTTCAAGACGTTTGAATCCGTCAGCTTTAATTGCTGAGAAGTGAACGAATACGTCGCTTCCGTTTTCTGCAGTGATAAATCCAAATCCTTTTTCTTCGTTAAACCATTTAACTGTACCTTTCATATTGGTACCTCCTAAAATTTTATTTCTGTAATGAAAGTAAAAAAATTCACGTATTATTACAGATTACATTGAGTGGTAGAATATAATCTCTAATAACATGTGAATTTCATGATTTTTAAAAGCTATAGACAACTACTTAACATACTCTTATTATATACCCTCTCATACATAATGTCAACAGTATCCTAAATTTATTATCTTAAAATTTATTTTTTACATTCTCCGAATTAAATAGTATTATTCATCTACATAAAAAAGAGCAATCTGATTAAAATTGCTCTTTTTCTAATTTTTTATACTGATGCAGCTGTTTCACTTGAAGGAGTCACTACTTTTTCTTTTTGTATACGAACTAATTGATTCGCGTAACGTTTATATAAAACAACTAAGATAATAGCACTCAAAATATATGATGCTAAAACAAATGGTGTATTATAACCAACTGAATATACAACTGGATTCATTCCTTCTGGTGCATAGTCTGCGAAGAATACGACACCTGAAATAATATGGCACGCTAATCTTGCAATTGAACCGATTCCTGTGGCAAGCCAAATATAAAGACTACGTTGCCCCACTTCAACCACATTGACCTTACTTGCAAAGAATCCTGCAAATCCTAGTACTGCATATGGTAACGGATAATCAAATAACACTTGAATTGGGTGCATGATATAAGCTCCCGTTAACAATTGTAACAATCCCATTGTAAATCCACTTAAAAATCCCGCTACCCACCCATAGCGAAATGCAATAACGGCAAGTGGTACTAATGAAATTGAAATTGATCCTCCAAATGGCCAGAACCATCCTGAATAAATGTTAGCTACATAGTCAAGCACGAATGCTAAGGCAACTAAGATACTCATTTCCACTAATTTTTTCGTTTTTGAATTTTGCATAAAAAAATCCTCCCTGTTATAAGGAGGCTTTACGGCTTAATTAAAAGTATAAGAATATAATTTTATTAAAATAGCATTTAATAAAAATTCTGTCTACTTCCCTCCGCTAGTCCTAACTAGTTCAGGTTCAAAGGGTTATGTATCGCTACACTCTCAGCCGTAAGGCACCCCTAGTATCATTAACACTTTTAACTTAACACATATTTCCTATTCGGTCAAATAAAACAACTCGACAAAACTATAACTTATCATACTCTGATAAAATCTTATGATGTGCAGCTACAAGTGGATACTCATGTAAACTTGTAGAACTTATCCACAATCCACTATTTTCTGCCACCTCATCACTCAAGGTAATATCCGTTGTTACTTTAACTGAATAACTTTCCATTTCCCAAATTCGATGTGAAAAAACATGATTAAATGTTCCAATCGCTTGAATGGACTCAACATTTTTACAAACTGGGGATAACTTTTCTAACAAGAACTCAGCAGGTTCTAGCGTCCCATCATATTCAAAACTCATAAACTCATAAAAATTTGCTAGCAGTCCTTTATCCGGTCGCTTATTTACCAAATACTCACCGTATTGGTTTTCAACAATGGCCACTACTAACTTAGTTTTAACTTGAGCATTCGCCTTAGTTTTAACAGGTAATAAATCATCAATCCCTTGTTTAAAAGCCTGGCAATGTTTTTGAACTGGACATTCCAAACACTTAGGAGATTTAGGTGTACAAATTGTCGCTCCAAGCTCCATTAATCCTTGATTAAAGGCACTTGGATCCTCATGACTTATCACGTCAGTCACCACAGATTCAAAAACTTTACGAGTTTTAGGTTTCGCAATATCCTCAAAAATACAACAAACTCGACTCATTACTCGAAAAACATTCCCATCAACCGCAGGAGCTGGGATACCAAAAGCAATACTACTAACAGCTCCCGCTGTATAAGGACCTACGCCTTTTAACTTTAAAATTTCTTCATGAGTCGTTGGAAACCCGCCCATCGCTTCAATCATCTTTGCGCTCTCTTGTAAATTACGAGCACGAGAATAATAACCTAATCCTTCCCATGCCTTTAACAATGTTTGCTCATCCGCCTCTGCCAACTCCTTTGTGGTTGGAAAAAGCTTCATAAAACGTTCATAATACGGAATCACTGTAACAACCTGAGTTTGTTGTAGCATAATCTCTGAAACTAAAATACGATACGGATCACGATTAATACGCCAAGGCAAATCACGCTTCACAATATAATACCAATCAATTAAATCCTTTTGAAATTGTTCTATATTTAAATGCTCTATATAATTTTGAGTCATCTTAATCACCTACTTATAATATTAGTCTATCAGATACACTCTGAATTTAAACACAATATACTACAAAATTCGCATTTTAAACAAAGAAAAAGCACCTGGCAGGAAACCGGTGCTTTTTAAATTTTGTAGGAATTAAATGATAAATTGTAGCATTTTTACCCCAACTACAATTACCTTTAATAAAGATTATATCTATTTTCAACACAAAATGCTAGTCTTAATTACTCACAAATACTGACAACAAATGATTTTATCCTGCAAAATTCCATAATTAATACTATAAATTTAAGCATTTAAAAAAAACACACAAATCATGACCAGCGACTTGCGTGTTTTTTATTTGTTAGCCATCAATCACAAACAAAAAAGAATGACTAATTGAACAACTAACAACTTTCATTAAAAATCTTGAAAAAACAAAAGGGACTATATGATACAAAAAGAGAGATATCGAGGTAAGAAAATGACTCATTCCCCCTAGTAGAGAAAATCTCTTTAAGGGAAAGTGACGCCACATCTCACTTCTCTACATAATATGTATAATTCTTCGTATTTAGACCTTTTTTATGTTTTTTCGTGAAAATTTTTAGATAGCTCTAACTGAGCTATGCGAAGTTTTAATCCATATTATCCTGCGCATTAATGTTTCTCCTTAACTAACAGGAAAGGTAGAAACATTTGATGCAGAGGGATTTTATTAATCTAGCCTCAAAGACCAAATGCTCTATAAAGTTTTATCCACTCTTGTGTTTTTAAAACACGCGGTGGCTAAGCACTTTTAGTCGCATTTAAGCGGTCTTTTCAGCTTTTTATACAATCTAGCTTCGACAACCTGATACTTGAGAAAAATCGGAAGTGCTGACCGGATTTCAAACAATCCTTTTCATCTCTTCCTTGCATTTTTCCAAGTATCAAAACAGTTGTCTCAGCTTTTTATATTACTCGCCTTTTGATAGGATTACGGCATCTTTGTCGTCAAGTTCTGTTAGATATAGTTTAACTACTTCTTTATGAGAAGTCGGGATGTTTTTACCTACATAATCTGCACGAATTGGAAGTTCGCGATGTCCTCGATCGATTAATGTTGCGAGTTGAATATTTTTAGGGCGCCCATATTCTAAAACAGCTTCTAAAGCGGCGCGTACAGTACGTCCTGTATATAAAACATCATCAACTAGAATAACCGTTTTTCCATTTAACATCATTGGAACTGAACTTTGGTTCACAATGACTTCTTTCATTTCGCGTGTAATATCATCGCGATATTTTGTAATATCTAATTCACCAAGTGGCACTTCTACCCCTTCAAAAACTTCGATTAACTTTACTAATCGTTGAGCTAAGTAAGCTCCACGTGTACGGATTCCTATAATAACAACATCATTTAAATTGTCGTTTTTTTCTAAAATTTCATGTGCGATACGTTTTAATGATCGCGTAATCGTATCATGATCAAATAACACTTTTTCCATCAAGAGACCCCTTCCTTCTACTTAGAAACTCTCTCATCACATTTCATAACTTTGTGATAAACGGCCTTTTATCATTAGAATATCATAATATAGTATGTTTTTGAATATTTCAACAAATTATTTAACTTAATATTTAAGAACTTCATGTAACGAAATACGATCAAGTTGAGCTTTTGAGCATCCCATTGCAATAAAGTAGGTAAATAAAATAATGAATAATCCACTTATAGCCTGTATCATCGTAAAATCAGTTGGAATCGCCATTGGAAGACTAGCTGCAATTTGATTCATTATATAATCTATCGTCCCACGAGTGACTGGAATACTAATTAAATAAGCAACAATTACAAATGGTAGATAAATTGTTAAAACCATTTTAGAAACTTCTTTTTTCGTATATCCCATTACCTTTAATATAGAAATTTGTTTTTGATTTTCATCAATTATAAAGTTAGTAATTAAAATCATAATAATACTTCCAAGCACGACTGAGATAATGAGCATGATACTTAAAGAAACTTGAATCATTTCCATTCCAATTTCAATATTACGCTCTAAATCGTTAATTGAAAAAATATAAGAAATATTTTCTTCTGTACTTGGTCTATCCCCAGTCCATTTTCCATTATAATATCCTTCGACTAAGTGTAAATCATCAGCTAATAAGTTCATATCTACATACATCATCGGACCATTATAGTGGTCTACAACATCGACAACCTCATAACTAATCTGTTTATTTTTTGCTTCAAACGTTAGCACATCGCCAATTTCTAAAGAATAGGCCCTTGCGATAAATTCATTAATAATTAAACCTTGTTGAGATTTTCTTGTAATATTTTCACCCGCTGCGTTATATAACGGATTAATAATGTTATAACTATCAATACCATAGACAACAAAAGAAGTTGTGACATCAAACATCACTTCTCCTTCACTATTTTTCATGCTAAGAGGCATTGCATTATACTCAATAAACGGACTTTCTGTAATGCCCAGCGGTTCATTTATTAACTTACTATACTTAACTTGATAATTATAATTAACAGAACCAAATGCTTTATCCACAATATTTTCAACTGACTTAAATACTATAGAAGCGAAAACTAAGAAAATACTCGCTACAAATACGATGATGAATAATGATAAAATTTTCCCCATGTTTCTAAAAGCTAGAGAATATTTAAAACGAGTTTCAAATGATAACGGAGATAATAGCTTCGCTAGAATTTTTGAAGTTCTAGATAATTTTAAATGACTGCTTTCTTTCATTAAATCTAGTGGAGCTTCTCTAAGTAAAAACAATAAAATGATAAAACTTGAGACTGCGACCATTAATATAGGATAAACAATGCCCCCAAGTAAAATTTGGGGCGTAAAATAAGTGCTAATCTTTGGCACAACATAATGCACCATATACGAAGAAGAAATATAACCTGAAACTCCAATACCAAATAAACTTCCAATAACTGTTCCAAATAAAGCGGCAATTAGCGGATACGTTAAATAATTTAAGCTAATTGTTAAACGACTATATCCCATCGCTTTTAAAACACCAATTTGCATACGATCTGCATTAATTCTTTTTTTCAAAATTAAAACGATGACAACCACACACATGACTAAGAGTAATGATGAAAACGTAGCAGAAAGTAATTTATTTCCGATTAACTCGCCAGATACAGTGCTAATACGGACATTTTGATTTTTGCTTAACACGTGAGAAACCCCAGAAATCCCAGCCATCTTTTCTACTTCTTCTTCAACATCCACATCATCATTAAAATAACCACTGTATAAAACCCATTGTTTTTGTGAAAGTGTATCATAGACATCATCTGTGACAACCGCAATGGTTTCACGATCCGCTTCATAAAGCGGATTATCATAACTAAAAACAGGATAAATATAATCTGGTACTGCAATAAATGCTGAAATTTGATATTCAGCATCATTCATTTTAACTGAATCTCCGAGTGCGAGATCATTAGCATCTGCATATTGTTTAAATACTGCAATCTCCGAGCTACTTTCAGGCATTTTACCTGCTACAACATAAGTTGAATTTACCGAATCAGTCTGTTTTACAACTCGATAAGTATAGGTTCCATCATCGGTTTCTTGGACGATATCGCGATAAAATCGGCCTTCAATCGTTGCATTAAATCGCTCACCAAGTGCCGCTACCTTATCCTCATAATAATCAACTAAACTATACTCATACTGTTTCATCATTTCAGATTTACTTAAATTCGCTAATTCAGATACACTAACTCCTTTTTGTGCAATCATCGAACGAATAGCCTGTTCTGTTGGTGAGGAAAGAACAACTAAAAAATCTTCCTGATTTGTTTTTGAGGCATAATCATCTAAAAAATAAGAAACAGATGAGATTGCCGTTTCTAATGAAACATATGTAAAAGAAGACATCATAATGAGAATCATCAATGAAAAAAATTGTAATGGCTTTTGCTGAATCGTCCTTAATACATTTTTAAATATCATTATACCCAACTCACTTCTTTAGCTCGTTTTTTATCTTGATTTTGAGTTACATCAATAATTTCTCCGGAACGCATTCTTACAACTTTATCAGCAATCTCTGCAATTCCTAAATTATGCGTAATTAAGAAAATCGTTGTTTTAAATTCTTCATTAATACGTTGTAACACTTCAAGAACTGTTTTTCCTGTTTCTTCATCTAAAGCCCCTGTTGGTTCATCACAAAATAAAATAGATGGATTTTTAGCAATTGCTCGTGCGATTGCTACACGTTGTTGTTGTCCACCTGATAATTGATATGGAAATTGTCCGACATACTCCTCTAGCATAACTTCTTTTAAAACTTCATGAACATCTAAATGATTTTGACTAAGTCTTGCCCCAACCTCTACATTCTCAAGAACAGTCATATTTGGCATCAAGTTATACTGTTGAAATACAAATCCCAACTCTTGACGTCTAAAACAAGTCAGTTGTGATGAGGTCATATTTGTAATCTGTTGGCCATTCACCAAAATTTCTCCTTGATTTACCTCATCAAGTCCTCCACTAACATGAAGAAGTGTTGACTTCCCTGATCCTGATGGACCTAAGATCACGACAAATTCTCCCTGTTCTACATTGAGATTTATATTCTTTAATGCATCAGTTTGAATTTCACCAACTTTATAACTTTTTGAAACATCACGAATAGAAATTAACACAATGACTCACCTACCTCAGTTTTAGCATCTTGCATATTAAAAGTATTAGCATAAAAAGGAATTTTATACTTTTAATAGTTTTAATTGTCTTAAAATTCAAATAATAGCAATACAACCACTCTATCCTGATGAAAACCTATAGGTATCCTACTCATTATTGTGCTAAAATGAAAAAGATAAAAAATGAGGTGCTTACATATGTCAATTACGTTAACTACGTTAAATTCAAAATACATTCATACAAACTTAGCCATTCGATATTTAAAAGCGAATGCACCAGCCTTTGATATTAAATTAAAGGAATACACATTAAAAGATACATTAGAAAACATTGCTAACGATTTACTTGCAACAAATCCAAAAATCATCGGATTCAGTGTTTATATTTGGAATGTTGAAAAAACTTTAACCTTAATCAATATGTTAAAAGAAAAAGATCCAACCCTTACAATTTTGATGGGTGGACCTGAAGTTTCATATGATTTTGATGTTTGGTTCTCAAGATGTGCTATCGACTACATCATCTACGGTGAAGGAGAACTATCTTTCCGTGAACTGATGGAAGCATTGCATGGGCAAAGAGATATCACCACAGTACGTGGAATTGTTTATAAAAACTTAGTAACAGGCGAGTTAATCAAAGCAGCGGAAGCTCCAATTTTGGATCCAAAGGAAATCTTATCTCCCTTCTACTTCGAAGAAGATATTCCTCATCTGCCAAATCGAATTCAATATATTGAAACATCACGCGGGTGTCCTTATTCATGCCAATACTGTTTAGCATCAGTTGATAATAAAGTACGCTACTTTGATATCGAAAATGTAAAAAACGAAATTCGTTATCTGATGAAGCATGGTGCTAAAACGTTCAAATTCTTAGATCGTACGTTCAATATTAACAAAACATATGCTCTAAACATCTTCGACTTTATTATTGAAGAACATCTCCCTGGCACTCAATTTCAATTTGAAATTACAGCAGACATCATGCCAACCGAGTTAATCGATTATTTAAATGAACATGCCCCTGAAGGATTATTCCGTTTTGAAATTGGAATTCAATCAACATATGAATTAACAAATAAACTCGTTAAACGTCGTCAAAACTTCGACAAATTAACAACAAATATCCTACGTATTAAACAAGGTGGAAAAATCGTTCTTCACCTCGACTTAATTGCTGGACTTCCCGAAGAACCGTACGATCGATTCGAGCAATCATTCAATGATGTCTTCGCGCTTCGTCCAGAAGAATTACAACTTGGATTCTTAAAAATGCTACGTGGAACAGGACTTCGTAAACAAGCCGATGAATTTGGATACGTTTATGATGAATTCGCCCCATACGAAATGAAACGCAACGATAAACTATCTGAAAGTGATGTTGAGAAAATCCACTTAGCAGAAGAAATTTTAGAGCGTTATTGGAATGCTCATCGTATGGATTACACCATGAAATTCTTAGTAGACAATGACTTCAAGACTTCTCCATTTGACTTCATGTATCGATTTGGAGTGTATTGGAATGAAAGATACCCTTGGATTCGTTATCAACTTAGCGATTTATTTACAAGACTATATGATTTCTTAGAGAGCATCGATTATAACCAAATGCCAACCATACTTTCATACATGAAAGTAGACTATTTAACGAATAGTAAAATTAAACCGAAAATTTGGTGGCAAGATCGCCTACAAAAAGAGGAGCGCCGAGCAATCATTAATCAATTAGCAGAATCATCAGATGAAATGAAAGAATTGTTAAATACACATAAAATTAATTTACCTGATATCTTTAAATATGCTGTTCTAGAACCTGTTTATCTAGATAATCAGTTAAAACCATCAAAAGAATTACACTATTTAATCGTCATCTATTTACCAAATCAAACTACACAATATTATATTGTGAAATAGCGATGAGGAATTTGACTTACTTTGTTAAAATTTTGCATATATTTTACAGTCATTAGTGTTATAATCAATTTTGAATGATATATAAGTTCAATGCGTTTATTTTAAAGGGAGTGCCTAAGGATGTTTATTGTTAAGAAATTAAGGAATTTTATCCATTCAACGCCAACAAGGTTAATTGTAGGATACTATTTCATGTTTACCATAGGATTTGCCTTCTTATTATGGTTACCATTTAGTTTAAATGAAGGTGTCTCATTATCATTTCTAGATGCTTTATTTATTTCAACAAGTGGTCTTAGTAATACAGGGCTATCCCCCGTATCACCAGTTGATACATTTAGTATACCAGGAATTTTAATTCTTGCTCTTAACCTACAAATTGGGGGACTTGGGTTAATGATGATTTCAACTGCTATTTGGTTACTAGCAGGCCATAAAATTTCAACACGGGAAAGAGCCTTAATTATGACTGACCAGAATCAGATTAACTTAAGTGGTGTAGTTAAACTCGTTAAATCCGTTTTAATCTCTTTCTTGGCCATTGAATTAGTTTTTATGCTCATACTTGGAAACTACTATTATTTCGCAGGTTATTATCCAATCTATTGGCAAGCTATGCTTCAAGGATTCTTCACAACTGTATCAGCTATTACAAACTCTGGGTTCGATATAACTGGCTCATCATTAATGCCGTTTCAAAAGGATTATTTCGTTCAAACACTTCACATGTTTTTAATGTTCTTTGGTGCCATGGGATTCCCAGTGATTTTAGATATTAAAAAATACTTTCAGTGTCGTAGGACAAAACAGCGTTTTAAATTTTCAATCTACACAAAATTGACGATGGTTACAACGATTATATTATGGGTTGTGGGTATTGTTGGATTCTACCTATTTGAATGGAATCACTTCTTAGCAGACAAAGGTTTAATAGAAGGATTCTTCTATGCAACATTTAACTCATTAACAACACGTAATGCAGGATTTGCAACTGTTGATATGAACGCCTTCTCGACTGCAACACTAACTATGTTCTGTGGTTTAATGTTTGTGGGATCGTCGCCTAACTCATCTGGTGGTGGAATTCGTACCACAACATTTGCCTTAATGGTTCTTGCTATTCTTTCATTCGCACGTGGAAAACAGTATGTCAACATTTATGGACGCGAAATTGAAACTCAAACCGTTTATAAATCATTTATGATTTACATTGTAGCAACATTTATCGTTTCACTCTCTACTCTTTTAATTTGTATGAGTGACCAGTTTCCATTAATGGAAATTTTCTTCGAAGTTTGCTCGGCATTCGGAACAACTGGTCTTTCAATGGGGATCACGGGTAGTCTAACATCATTTGCAAAACTCGTGCTTATTGCCACAATGTTCATCGGTCGTATCGGAATTATTGCGTTCTTAATGATTTTCAGAGCAAATGTGCATCCTGCTAAAGTTAGATACCCAAAAGTTGATATTATAATTGGATAAAACAAATTTGTACATTTTTGTACAATGAAATTGTTTTCATATGTTAAATTAAAGATAGATACTTATTTTAAATAAGTTTCTATCTTTTTATTTTCGAATAAAAGTAATAATAACAGGAGTATAGTTACAGTGCATTTTGTAAGATGTTTTAACGATTATAGTTTATTATTAAACTATTAGTAATCCATTAACAGGAAAAAACATCCATATCTTTTAACTTTAATCATCTAAGCTATTGAAAATACGGCTTAAAAACATTATGATATTATTAAACATGATAACGTTTTTAAAAACAGGAGGAGGCGTTTCATATAATGGTTCTTGATCGCTCAAAAGATTCTAAACCTTTATATTTACAAATAAAAGATATTCTAAAACATAAGATTATCAACAACGAATATGCAGTCGGAAGTACTATTCCATCGGAAAATGAACTAGAAGAAATATTTGGAGTTAGTCGTATGACTATTCGCCAGGCCGTTAATGAATTAGTAAACGAAGGATTATTAAGAAAAGAGCGCGGACGCGGAAAAGGTACAGTCGTTTTATCAAATGCAATCGCGGACAAATTATCAACAGTTAAAAGTTTTACACAAAAAATGCAAGAACAAGGATACATCTTAAAAAATAAACAAATCAACATTTCATTAGTTACTCCAGACCCTGCCGTTGTCGCAGCCTTCAACATTGAACCAACAGATAAAGTATTACGTTTAAGTCGTATTCGTATGGTTAACAACGATATCATCATGTACAGTATCTCATACGTTCCAGGATTTTTAGATCTACCATTTGACGCTGAACTTTACGGATCATTATACCAATTACTATCAACTCAAAACATCCAAATTTCTCATGCAGAAGAATACATCGAAGCCATGCTTGCAGATGAGGAAATCAGTAGAGAACTTGAAATACCACTTAATGCAGCTGTCTTAAAACGTACACGTATCAGTCAAGACCAATACAACCGTAATGTAGAATATACTACAACATACTACCGATCAGATAAATATAAATACGTAGTAGAATTAACAGTTTGATAATAAAGAAAAGCAATAAGGCGCGTTTTTCACACGCTGAAAATGAAAAAGGCACGAATCAATCATCAGATTGAGCAGTGTCTTTGAATTTTACCAGTGTGTTGCGACTGTTGCTAGACAATAAAGAAAAGCAAAAGAGAGTTCATAACAAACTCTCTTTTTTTTAGTTTAATTAATATCATCTTTTAATTTTCTCTCAACAAAATAAATTGGAACTATTAATCCTATCAAATTAATGATGGCATTAATCAATGACAAATTCTCTGCTGCAATCGGAATTAACAGCTTATCTAAAATAATGATAAATAACAATCCTAATCCTACCTTAAGTCATAATCCACCAAAATAACGCTGAGCAAATACCCAAACCTCCTTAGATGCCATAGAACGCTTAGTACGATACCCATAAACCGAATTAATAGTAGTTGGTGGATGCTTTTTAAAGAAATATCCTACAACAATCATCATCACTGGAATTAACAAATCAGTAACCCAAAAGAAAACTTCCATATCCTCGCTCCTTCTTTAGAATCTAATTACGTACACTCTATTACATAAGATTAACCTACATTTAACATAGTCCTAACTCTTTTAAAACAAGCTTAACACACAAATTGGAATCATAATAATGTCGGATTTACCTTCGCATATTATACCATAATTTTCCTACAAAAACCTAATCGTATAGCTTTCTTTTTTAGATTCATACTAAGTTTAACTATGTAAAAAGAAGGTGACCAAACTTGGAGGAAAATATAAAATTAAAGGTTATTCCACTCGGTGGCTTAGGTGAAATCGGTAAAAACATGACTGCTATTGAATACGATGATGAAATTATTGTAATTGACTGTGGGATTGCCTTCCCCGATGAAGATATGTACGGAGTAGACTTAATCATTCCAGAAATTAATTATCTACTCGAAAACGAAGACAAAGTTAAAGGGCTCTTCATAACTCATGGTCATGAAGATCATATCGGAGCTATCCCATTCATTCTAAAACAACTTAACATGCCAATTTACGGGACGAAACTTACCTTAGGTTTGGTGGAAAATAAAATAAGAGAACATGGATTACTACAAACAACTAAACTTCACGTCGTCAATCCTCGTGATGTTATTGCATTTAATCATTTATCCATTGAATTTATTCGAACAACTCACAGCATAGCAGACGCCTGTTCCCTTGCAATCCATACCCCAGTAGGAATTCTGTTCCACACTGGAGACTTCAAAGTTGATCATACTCCAATTGACAATCAACCAATGGATTTAGAACGCATTTCAGAACTTGCACAAGCCGGAATTCTACTTTTAATGTCAGATAGCACAAACGTCGAACGCAAAGGATACACCATGTCTGAAAAGGCGATTGGCGATACCTTCATGAAACTATTTGATCGTGCAACAGGTCGCATTATTGTCGCTACTTTCGCTTCAAATATCCACCGCATGCAACAAATCATCGATGCATCCCGTGCATTTAATCGAAAAGTAGCCTTCAGCGGACGTAGTATGGAAAACATCTCTAAAGTAGCAATGGAATTAGGATATCTTCACATAGATGACGATATGTTGATTAATATTAATCAGATTAATACAGTACCAGAAAATGAATTGACCTTAATCGTAACTGGTAGTCAAGGAGAACCAATGGGAGCACTTGCCCGTATTGCCTTCTCTACACATCGTCAACTTAAATTACAACCTAATGACCTATTCATCATCTCGGCTTCACCAATTCCAGGTAACGATAAACTCGTTGGCCGTGTCATTAACCAACTCTATAAAAAAGGTGCGGAAGTCATCTATAAAGACTTAGAATCAGTCCATGTTTCAGGACATGCTTGCCAAGAAGAACTAAAACTTATCCTACGTCTTACCCATCCAAAATTCTTTATGCCGGTTCATGGTGAATATCGTCACCTTGTACACCATAAAAATTTAGCCGTCAGTGTTGGAATTCCAAAAGACCATATCAAAGTCTTAGAAACAGGACAAATTCTTGAATTAACAAATAACTCAGCAAAAATCAATGGCCGCGTACGTACAGGAGCCATTCTTGTCGATGGAATTGGTGTTGGAGATGTCGGAAACATCGTCTTAAGAGACCGCAAAATGCTTGCTGAAGGTGGAATGATTATCATCGTTGCCACTATTGATAAACAATCAAAAGAACTCATTAGTGAGCCATACATTCTAACTCGTGGCTTTGTTTATGTCAAAGAAGCAGAAGAACTAATGAACAATATCAAAGAAATCGCTAAAAATGAGCTTCAAATGCTACTCGAAAACGATACAAACGAAATTATGGTCATGAAAACTCGCGTTAAAAAATCATTAGAACGTTATCTATACGAACAAACAAAAAGAAGACCTAGCATCTTCCCAATCATCATGGAAGTTTAAAAAAAGTATCTGCAATTTTTTGCAGATACTTTTTTCTTTTTATATAATTTTAAATCATTTTTAGAAGTTCTGTGGATAAATCAAAATTTTTATATTTATATCTATAATTTTAAATTATTTCCCAGGATATACTCTTTTTTTATATCATTAACACTTCTTTTCAGATTTAAAATAAGACTTTGTTTACATTTACGATTTGTTGTATTTAAATCATTGATACTGTTAAATAAATAGTAAATATGAAATACTGTGACGAACGAAATTTCGCTCGATCAATTTTGATAATATTTTTGAAATAATTATCTTTAATTATCAAAACTTGTCACTTTCGAAAATTAAGTCATATTGTATCAAAAACTATCGATTCCTCTGATGAGGCATTTCCCCTTTCCCGCCCAAAATAAAAATCTCTCAAAAGAGAGATTTTTAAAAATCCTTATTCACATTCACAAAAATTGCAACAACACTTAAAAAGGCTACTGTTCCAATCACAGTCCATTCAATCCATGACTTAGAGTACTCCAACTTTAAAGATTCTAAATCAACCTGAGCTCCATACGCCCCATTACTTACAATCCAAAACTGAAGATTATGTCGTCCTGGAATCTCATTCGTTTGATAAACGGTTTTTAAGGTATCATAAATATCATATGAAAACACGCCTGTCTTATTCGTTGGATATTGAAGATAATATCCTCGTTGATCACCTTCTACATAAACAAGTAATGACCAAAGTTCATCAACATCTTTAACATTAATTGTAAACTTTGGATTTTTCTCTAAATCTACTTCAAAGTAAGACGTCTGAATTCCGCCACTCCCCTCTTTATTTAAATTTTTAACTACTGCACTACCATCATAATAATTCACTTTTCCTAAAGCATTTAGTCTTGCCTGCCAATGTGTAATCTCTTGTGTTGTAAATGCCGTTTTCCAAGCTCGCTCTTTCATTGGCTGTAACCCTTGATTAAATAAACGAACCTTTTTCACATCTATCTCACCATTAGTCTCAAGCTCTAAAGACACTTCATGCTCACCTAATAAATGATAATTCTTAGGATTTAATTGATGTAAAGCATAATTCAAACTCATTTTAATTCTTCCCGCTTCAGTTGAATTCTCAAAAATATAGAACCGTTCTCCTGTCTCCTTCACCTTTAAGAATAAAGACCAAGGCTCTGTAAAATCAGCAATCTCCATCGCAATCATTGGGACCTGACTAAAATCAAGATTAAATGGCTGACTCTCAATTCCACCTCTGACACGAACCTCGCTATCACCATTAATAAACTCCACGCTACCATCATTAACTGGTGTCCAATTAATCAAATTATTTGGAAGTTCATTCAATAAGTAAGGATTCTCATCTTTTTGAATAAAAATGCGAGCATATGCATAATCCTTAAGTCCACTCGAAGTAATAATCTCAGCTTTCATCAAATGATATCCATTTGCCAACTTACTAACATCCACAACATAAGGTTTCGAGTAATTAACATTTTGAAAGATTGCATTCCCATCCATATAAATATTAATATTAGAAACTGCATCGTCCTCCATTGTTTTAATATCTAGATCAAGCGAATAATTATCAGAAATCGGTTCATATTGAGATAACCCTACAAAATTAACAGCTCCTAATACTTTAGCATTTACACTATTTTCAATCTTACGTTGTTCATCATACTTATTTTCACCTTCAGTTACAGGAACCTCAGCCAAAATTACTGCATCGGTCGCATTTATTGTAATACTAGTCTGATCACTAACATTTTTAGTTATAAACTCTTGCGTCATTACATTATATAAGTTGACCGTTCCCTCTGACTGAATCTTGTATTGTACCTCTT
The DNA here is from genome assembly GCF_938044715.1 of uncultured Turicibacter sp. Taxonomy (NCBI): domain Bacteria; kingdom Bacillati; phylum Bacillota; class Erysipelotrichia; order Erysipelotrichales; family Turicibacteraceae; genus Turicibacter; species uncultured Turicibacter sp. Next base: position 70,900 of record NZ_CALIOS010000050.1, on the reverse strand, counting down.
GCTTACTATCATAAGGATTAAACAACAAGTACATAGGCAGATTCTTCTCTTCATCCACGTAATAATCATTTGTATTAAGATCTACCTTCAAGATCCCCTCAACATTCGTTTGTTCAATCATTGCCGCCAACAATCCTAAATAAGCCCCACTTAAAATCGATTGTTTTTGATTTTCTGTCTCATTCATCCGTGAAACTCTATCAAATGGAATCACAGTATTATTAGGATAAAATAAATTCAAACTCTGTGTTAGATGTAAAATATAGCGTCCAACCTCAATTGCATAACGTTGATCATATTTTAGCATCGGAACTAACGCTGTTGCTGCAACAATACTAGCAAATGACTCTGGTGTTCCACCATATTCAGTTCTTGAACCAATTAATCCCGTTCCATATTCCCCATTAAACATCCCGTACTCATGACGATAATCACTTTCAGTAAAGAAAAACTCCATATATTTTGCCGTATCAAAATGACCATTTTCCATTGCATTCAAACGTGCCGATAAATAAGGTAAATATAAATAAACTACCTCATATCCCGGATTTCGCTGAAACTCTTCTAAATATTTCATACACTCGGTGGCTGCTTTCATATATTTACGATCTTCAAAACGCTCATACGCAAAATATTGAATCATCGCAACCCCAGCTGCTGCACCTGGTTCTGTCCATTCTCCATTATCATAAGGAACCTTCTGCTTAAAATCATATCCCGTATAAGCAAAATCAACCATTCCCTGACTTCCACCTAAATCCATCACCACATCGTACCAGTTATCTGCTATGCTTCTCAAAATCTGCTCCGAATCAAGTGTTGCCTCATATCGATCCATCAACATAAAATACAGCATTCCAGGATATACCTGTTCCCAAAATGATAGTTCAAGACTACTACCATTCTCATAATTTAAAAGAATCCCCTCACCATTCTCAACATTATAATAAGACTCCACTAACGGTACAAGTTTACTTAAAAACTCCTCACCAATTTCATCTCTACCAATCAAATTTGCAGACAATAAAGCTCCTATTGCCGTAATAGCCTGAGCCTGATTTATATCCTGTTCATCAGAGGTATAAGTCAAAAAACCTAATGACTCACGTCCTGTATTTCGATAACTACGATCAATATAACCATAGTGATACTCATCAAAATTGAATAGCATCCGATTAAAATCCATTGCAACAGCTCGCCAATCCCGATAAGCATAATTTTCAGGAATAAACGGAATGTCACTCGTAGATTGAATATTTTTATTAACACTTTTCACCTTCTGCTCACTAGCCGAAACATTCATATCTCCAATTACTAGAGTCAGAATCAAACTAATAAACACAATAATGACCATTAAAAATTCCTTCAACTTCATCCCAACCACCTCTACAAAAAATCAAAATCTTACACTTATTATTCACGATATCTTGCTTATTATGTAGAAATTAGGCGATTTGAATGATAGCTAAGATAATAAGAATTAGGTTCTAAAAATCTATAGAGAACCAGAAATATACTTTCTACCAAATAAAAATTTCAAAAACAAGGTTATCCACAATTTAATCCATAAAAAAACAGCCATCTTCAAAAGAAAGATGACTGTTTTAAGCATGTGTGTGTGCTTGTTAAATTAATATTAGAATTCCAATAATCCTAAGAATGATTCAACATCTAATGAAGCTCCACCAACTAAAGCTCCATCGATTTCTGGTTGAGCCATTAAACCAGCAATTGTGCTAGGTTTAACTGATCCACCATATTGGATACGGATTGCATCTGCAGCTTCTTGTCCGTGTTCACGAGCAACAACTTTACGGATGTATCCGATAGTTTCATTAGCTTGCTCATCAGTAGCAGTTAATCCAGTTCCGATAGCCCAGATTGGTTCATAAGCGATAACTGTTTCTTTAACTTGCTCTAATGATAATCCTTCTAAAGCGCGAACGATTTGAGAATCTACAACTTGGTTAGTTGTTCCATTTTCACGTTGCTCTAAAGATTCCCCACAGCAAACGATTGGAACTAATCCATTAGCAAATGCTGCATGAGTTTTTTTGTTAACTGTTTCATCAGTTTCATTGAACATTTCACGACGTTCACTGTGACCTAAAATAACATAAGTTACTCCTAAGTCTTTTAACATACCTGGAGCGATTTCTCCAGTGAAAGCTCCATTAGCTTCAAAGTGCATGTTTTGAGCACCAATACGTAAGTTTTCTCCTTGATGTTCAACTAATGAACGTAAGTATAATGCTGGAGCACAGATAGCAGTTTCTACTTTATCTGAGCTTGGTACTTTATCCGCTACAGCTTTGATGAATTCTAATGCTTCATCATAGTTTTTGTTCATTTTCCAGTTTCCTGCGATGATTGGTTTTCTCACAACGTTCACCTCTATATAAATTTTAAGTTTAAATAGGAACTCACAAAAGGTGAATTCCCTATTTAAAGACTAGTTTTTAAAAATTATTTGCATCCGCATCCACAGCATTTGTTGCTTAATGATGCTACACCTGGTAATTCTTTACCTTCTAAATATTCTAAAGAAGCTCCTCCACCTGTTGAGATGTGAGAGAATTTATCAGCGTATCCTAATTGCATTGCAGCAGCAGCTGAATCTCCACCACCGATGATAGTGATAGCTCCTTCTAAGTTAGCGATAGCTTCACATACTCCGATAGTTCCTTTAGCGAAGTTAGACATTTCGAATACACCCATTGGTCCATTCCATACTACAGTTTTAGCATCTTTTAATACATTAGAGAATAACTCAACAGTAGCAGGTCCAACATCTAATCCCATTTCATCGTCAGCTAATTCATCAACTGAAACAACGCGGAATTCAGTATCGTTAGAGAATTCTTTAGCTGCAACTGTATCGATAGGTAAAACTAATTTGTCTCCACCTTTTTCTAATAAAGCTTTTGCTAATTCTAATTTATCTTCTTCACATAAAGATTTACCGATGTTTTTCCCTTGTGCTTTAAGGAATGTGAACATCATACCTCCACCAACTAATACTTTGTCAGCTTTGTCTAATAAGTTTTCGATAACACCGATTTTATCAGATACTTTTGCTCCACCTAAGATAGCAACCATTGGACGTTGTGGTGCATCAACTGCTCCACCGATAAATTCGATTTCTTTTTCTAATAAGAATCCAGCTACTGCTTCTAAGTTAGCAGAGATTCCAACGTTTGATGCATGAGCACGGTGAGCTGTACCGAATGCATCGTTTACGAATACATCTCCTAAAGAAGCCCAGTATTTTCCTAATTCAGCATCGTTTTTAGATTCTTTTTTACCATCTAAATCTTCGAAACGAGTGTTTTCGAACATTAATACTTCACCGTCTTTTAATTCAGCGATAGCAGCTTCTAATTCAGCTCCACGAGTTTGCGGGATGAATTTAACGTCTTGTCCTAATAACTCAGCTAAACGCTCAGCAGCTGGACGTAATGATTTAGACGCTTTATCTTCTTCAGATTTGATTTTCCCTAAGTGAGAGAATAAAATAGCACGTCCACCATTTTCTAAGATGTATTTGATTGTAGGTAATGCAGCTACGATACGATTGTCGTTAGTAATTTTTCCATCTTTCATTGGTACGTTGAAATCAACACGTACAAGGACTTTCTTTCCATTTAACTCAACATCTTTAACAGTTTTTTTGTTCATGTGATGAGTCCTCCTTAAAAAATTTTTTCACAATATTATTTTAACGCTTTTTTACATATAATTCAAACATTACCGTCTGACATCATATTTTTAAAGCGCTTTTAAATGGTAGTGCAACAAATATAAAGATTCTGCGACAGTACGCTGTCTTATTTTTTCGCGATTACCATTAAAAATGTAAGATTTAATAATATTTTTGCCACATACATTAAGTCCGACATAAACTAATCCAACAGGCTTTAACTCTGAACCACCATCTGGTCCTGCAATTCCTGTTACACCTATCGTAACATCAGCACCTGTTAACTCTTTTAAATTATTCGCCATGTCATATGCAATTTCCTCTGAAACTGCTCCATGCTCCATTAAACGATCACGATCAATATGAAGTCGATTCATCTTTGATTCATAACTATACGTCACGATACCCTCTAAGAAAACAGAAGAAACACCCGCTACATTCACAATTTCAGAAGATAGCAATCCACCACTACAACTTTCAGCGGTTGCAATCGTCAACTGCTTTTCTTTTAACAAACGAACCACTTCCGTCGGGAGATCGGTATTCTGATCTCCAATATAGTAATCCGTCATAAGATTTTTAAACTCTTCATCAAACTCACGCAACTCTGTTTCATAACTTTCTGTGGTTGAAACAATATAATCCACATGATCAACCGCACAATAAGGAGCAATATTTAAATGAGGATATTTATCATATAAATATAAAATCATTTCCTCTGCATACGACTCACCAATACCACAAAGGCGATAACTGTTGCTAATTTTACGCTCTTTAATTTCTGTCAAGAAATATGGTGTCACACTTTCATAAAACATTGCCTGAAGCTCAGCTGGAGGTCCTGGCAATAAAAATACAGACTTATTATCTTTTTCTAAAAACAATCCCGGTGCCGTTCCATTATTATTCGTTAAAACAAGCCCTGTTTTAAATTTATAAGCCTGTCTAGCATTATTACTAGGAATCGCTCTATTCGTGCGTTTAAAGTACTCAACAATTCCTTGATAAATCTCTTCATCATACACAAGCGTTTCGTTAAAATACATCGCCACACCATCACGTGATAAATCATCAACTGTTGGTCCAAGACCACCAATTGTCAGCACAATATCCGCATAAGAATAAGCAACGTTAAGTCCTTCCACAATCTCTTCTAATACGTCAGGAACCACTTATTGGTGAACGATTTTCCCACCTAATTGCTCAACCTCTTTTGCAATAAATGCGCTATTCGTATTAATTGTCTTTCCACAAAGCACTTCATTCCCAATCGCTAAAATCGCAACCTTCATATTTTCACCTCTCATTTTAAAATGACCATCTCTCCTATTTTTATGCACTAATGAAAAAAGCTATCTCCAAAGAGATAGCTTTTTTTACAAAAAAGTTCGCGTTAATTAAAATTATTTAATTAAAGAAGCGAAGTATCCTAAAGTACGGATTAATTGGTTAGTGTAAGACATTTCGTTGTCATACCAAGCAGCAACTTTAACTAATTGCTCTCCGTTAACTTCCATAACTTTTGTTTGAGTAGCATCGAATAATGATCCGTAAGAAATTCCGATTACGTCTGCAGAAACGATTTCATCTTCAGTGTATCCGAATGATTCGTTAGCAGCAGCTTTCATTGCTTCGTTGATTTCAGCAGCAGTTACTTTAGTGTTTAAAGTACATACTAACTCAGTTAATGAACCAGTGATTACTGGAACACGTTGAGCTCCACCGTCTAATTTTCCTTGTAATTCAGGAATTACTAAACCGATAGCTTTAGCAGCTCCAGTTGAGTTAGGAACGATTGATGCAGCAGCTGCACGTCCACGACGTAAGTCACCTTTTCCGTGAGGAGCATCTAATGTATTTTGGTCATTAGTGTAAGCATGGATTGTAGTCATGAATCCTTTTTGTACACCGTATTTATCGTTTAATACTTTAGCCATTGGAGCTAAACAGTTAGTTGTACAAGAAGCTCCTGAGATAACTGTTTCAGTTCCGTCTAAAATATCTTGGTTTACGTTGTAAACTACAGTTTTGATATCTCCTGTAGCTGGTGCAGAGATAACTACTTTTTTAGCTCCTGCTTGTAAGTGTAATCCAGCTTTTTCTTGAGAAGTGAAGAATCCAGTACATTCTAATACTACATCTACTCCTAATTCTCCCCAAGGTAAGTCTGCAGGGTTACGCTCAGCAGTAACTTTGATTTCTTTACCGTTAACTACGAAAGCTCCGTCTTTAACTTCGATTTCTCCGTTGAAACGACCTTGAGCTGAATCGTATTTGAATAAGTGAGCTAATGTTTTAGCATCAGTTAAGTCGTTGATTGCAACAACTTCAAATTCATTGTTTTCGATCATTAAACGTAAAGCTAAGCGTCCGATACGCCCGAATCCATTAATCGCTACTTTAACAGCCATGTGAAGATTCCTCCTAGAATATAATAAATATGTTATTTGTCACAACCCGTGTAACCGAGTACACATATATATTGTGAAAAATTACTACATTTTTATTCTAACAATTTGTACCATGATAATCAAGTTTTAAACTACTGTAAGCGTTTATAATTAGTTGACTAACAAAAATAAACATAAGAAATTTCCATAAAAATGAATATATTACCTTCAACTATATTAAAATAGAGTATACCGGACTCAACGCTATATTTTTTTGTTGAACTGTGGTAAAATGTGCTATATAAATTTTTTATAAAAAGAGGGGTGGCCTTATGAGTTATTTAGTACCAACAGTCATTGAACAAACAGCTCATGGTGAGCGTGCATACGATATTTATTCTCGCTTATTAAAAGATCGTATCATCATGTTAAGTGGGGAAATTAATGACCACACAGCTAACATTGTTGTTGCTCAACTTTTATTTTTAGCAGCAGAAGATCCAGACAAAGATATTAATATCTATATCAACAGTCCTGGTGGATCAGTAACAGCAGGTCTAGCTATTTTTGATACAATGAACTATATTAAATGTGATGTTTCAACTATCTGTGTTGGAATGGCCGCTTCAATGGGTGCCTTCTTATTAACAGCTGGTACTAAAGGAAAACGTTATGTTTTACCAAATAGTGAAGTCATGATTCACCAACCACTTGGTGGAGCACAAGGTCAAGCTACAGAAATTGCGATTGCTGCAAAACACATCTTAAAAACTCGTGATCGTTTAAATAAAATCTTAGCTGAACAAACAGGTCAACCATTAGAAAAAATCGAACAAGATACAGAACGTGATAACTTCATGTCTGCTGATGAAGCAGTAGCTTATGGACTTGTAGACCAAGTTGTAACTCGTCCAACTGACGTTACAAAATAATTTTTAAAGTGAGGAAAATAACCTCACTTTTTTTATTTATTATTTTCTGCTAATTACGACAAAAAATACGAATAAAACGGATTTTTCTCATCTTCTGATAAAAAAAAGATGTGATTATGTCACATCTTATCTAATATTTAGACCACAAATTTTTCAATTCCGAAAGCCACTCCATCATTATGAACTGTTTCTGTTACTTGGTGTGCATACTTCTTCACCTCATCAGATGCATTTCCCATAGCAATACCGCATCCAACTGTTGATAACATTTCAATATCATTCTTACCATCACCAAATGCATAACTATTTTCAATTGGAATATTTAAATGTTGTAATGCTTTAATAATTCCAGTTGCCTTCGTATTCTTTTTTGAATATAGCTCGCAAACACCAAAATCAATACTGCTCACATGATCATACTCATCATGTCCTGCTAATAATTCTAGGCAAGCTTGATAAATTTCGTCAGTCATACATAACATCTCAATCTTGTGAATATCAACTTCATCTAACGAATAATTACTTTCAAAAAGGTCATTTAAAATACCCACACGATCATAAAACTCATAAAACTCTTTATGAGTTTCTTTTAAATAGGATTGTTTTTCTCCCTCTAAAATATACTGTACATTCATTGCCTCAAGCTTCGACGTAAATTCTTTAACAAATTCTTTATCAAGAGGTTCACTATGTAACAACTCATCCTTAACCACAACATGAGCACCATTAGCTAAAATAAAACCATCAAAACCGAAATTTAAAATTGCCTGGCTTAAAAAAGCATAAGGTCTTCCCGTTGCAATAAAAACATAATGTCCATTTTCCTGTAAAGAACGAATCGCAGACTGAACATTCGGTCTAATTTCTTTAATTCCGTCCTTAGCTTCAATTAAAGTACCATCAATATCAAAAAATATCGCCTTTTTCACAGCTCTGTCCCCCTTTTTTGTAACTATTATCATTTTAACCTTTTAATTTTAAGTTAACAATGTTAGATTTTCAATAAAATAAATAACTTCTCATATATAACCATCAATATTTCTTCTATTTTTAGAGTTCAGTTGCTAAACCTTTTTGCTATTAGGACATCTTATAATTCAGAGCCTCCCCAACAAAGGTAGTATTAAATCATGACGTCCCTATGTTAGGTTTTCCATGTATGAAAAACTCATCAGAACTTATATATTTTTTACAAACCTATTCAAATATTTAATATATAAAAAGGAGCTCATCAAATGATAGCTCCTTTTTATATATTAAATTAGGCTTTTGTTCCTTTTGCCCCTTTTGTTCCAGATCCTTGTAATGCTAAAACGTTTGAGTCGAATGAGAATGTTAAGTTTTCACGTTCACGTTGACGTTTTAAAGCTAATTCAACAAGACTTGTCATTAAACCTGTAAAGTCACGGTCTGTTTTTTCCCATAAGTAGAATGATAATGATCCTGGGATTGTATTGATTTCATTTACATAAACATTATTGTTTTCAGCATTAATTAAGAAGTCAATACGAGCAACCCCTGCACTACCAAGTACACGGAATGTTTGTAATGCAAGATCTTGAACATATTTAGTTCCTTCATCTGTCAAACGAGCAGGAATAATACGGTTAGTACTTGCCATACCTTGTGATTTAGTTCCTCCGGTTTTAGCACCTTTAGAACCTCCACCACCTTCATATTTATCTTTATAACTTAAAAACTCATCAGATCCCATTACTTCTTCTAGTACAGAAGCTTTGGCACCAGAGAAATCTCCAATTACTGAGCAGTTAACTTCAACTAATTGAGTTACCATTTCTTCAACGATAAATTTATTATCGTAGCTAATTGCTTCTGTAATAGCTTCTTCTAATGATGCACGGTCTTTCGCTTTTGAAATCCCAACACTTGATCCAAGACTAGCTGGTTTAACCATTAATGGATAAGATAATTTAGATTCAATCGCATCTAAACATGCCTCTGGATTCGCAAACCAATCAGAAGAATAATACCAAACATAATTTGTGATAGGTAATCCTGAATCACGTAAAATATTTTTCATGAACACTTTATCTTGTCCAACGGCCGCTGCAGCAACATCACATCCAGAGTAAGGAATTCCGTTTAATTCGAAGAATCCTTGTAGGGCACCGTCTTCACCATTTGTTCCGTGAATAACTGGAATTGCTACATCGATTGTATTTAAAATATTATTTCCAAATAATTTACTTGGATAACGTTCAACTTGGATTTTACCTTTGTTAGCTACAATGGTAATACGTTGACATTTTTTGAACAATTCGTCCATATTTTTATATTCTTTCACGTCGAATAACGCTTCACCTGTATACCATTCACGCTTTTTTGATAAGTAAACTGGTACTACATCGTATTTCTCTTTATCGATAGCATGCATTGCTTGATTAGCAGAAATAATTGAGATTTCGTGCTCTACCGATTCACCACCAAAGAACACACCAACTTTTAACTTCATGAGGAAGCCCCCTTTTAATTTAAGTTTAGTATCTATTGTAAAGTATACCGTAATTTACAGTAAAAACATACGTCTATTTTATCAATAAATGACTATCATTATAAATCTTTTTTTGTGTAAATTACTCAAAATATGTTTCTAATTGTTCAGCATAAACTTTATATGCCTTTTTAATTTCTTCAATTGAATTTTTTCTTGATAAGACCGGTAAATTATCTAATTCAAACCATGCTACTTCGGAAGTTTCATGGTTACATTTTGCCTCACCTGAAACGACATTACCCTGGAAATAAAGACAATAAACATCATAGATAGACTTTTGTGTATAATTTCTTCTGTCGAATACAGCTAATAATTTAGGGCATTCAATAACGTATCCTGATTCCTCGAATGTTTCCTTAATTGCAGTTTGTTTGGGTGTACAATCAATATCACACCAACCACCTGGTAATGACCATTCACCACTATCCTTTTCCTTGACTAGCAACACTTTACCATCTTTTAAAACCATTGCTCTAACTGCAGGTTGCGGTGTTGGATAATGATAATCTTTATATAAGTCACATTCTGCCTTAGGTAATCCCGTATATGAATGTAACATTTCAAGACTTAACTCTTTTAATTCGTTGTAGTTATCAATTGCGTAGGGATCTGTTGAAAAAGATAAGCCAATTTGTGAAATAGATTGAACTTTTTTAATAAACTCTAATACTTTATCGCTCATCGTTGTTTTCTCCCTTTTTAACGTTATTTCTACTTAGCACATCATTTCTGAATCTTTGTTAGTAAATCTAGGTTCGGACAGCACTCTCTCTATAAAGTCTACTAATGCCTAGAAACTCAAAGGACAAGTCACTGTCATTCGAAACGACTTTTACGAGCAGTTCCTGCTCGATTCAGCCTTTTAGATGGTTCTAATTGAGCTCTTGCGAAATTTAGACCATCTTATCCTGTGAATTTAATTATTCTTTTCGAACTCTGTGAGAATTAGAATAATTTTTCTCAGGGTTATTCAATCCAGCTTCATCGAGCAATTCGTCTATGAAATTCAATAAAGTCTTCATGGTCATAAACCGACCATTACGCTTTCTTTTCATTTCTACGTCGAATTAACCGCTCGATTCAGCCTTTTATTCAATCTAGCTTCGAGGTGCAGAAGCTCTATAAAGTTCCACTCCCATATTAACTCAAAGAGCGAGTTAATAGTGAGTGTTCACTTTTACGATCTTCTAAACGCACCTCTCAGCCTTTTATATTACTCTGCAAATAGTTCCGGTAGGTCATTTTCTAGTAATACGAAGGCACCTGGTTCCACGACTTCGTGCATTTTGGCAAAGGCATCTTGTAGGTTTTCTGCTACGTAGATTGTTTCTGTTGGGTATTCAACTTCCATTAATCCAGCATAGATTGGTTCTGTTTGTTTTTTTCCAACTAGAATGACATAATCACAGTTATCTTTCATGTATGTCCCAAATGCTTTGTTTAAATCATATTGAGCTGTACCTAAATCGACCATACCTGGTGTGATAACGATTCGTTTCCCATTCATTTGTCCTAATACTTCAAGTGCCATTTTAGATCCTACTGGATTTGAGTTGAAAGCATCATCGATAATTGTAAAGTTACCGTTACGACGTAGCTCTAAACGGTGAGTGACAGGTTTCATTTTACGAACTGCCATTTGCATTTTCTCAACTGGAATTCCTAACTCATACCCTAACCCAATACTTGCTAACGTATTATAAATATTATGCAATCCTAAAAGTTTTGTTTGGAATGTTTCAACACGTCCATCTTTAAAGTGAACATTGAATGTTGTTCCTTTTTCGCTGACTTCAATATCACTTGCACGATAATCTGCTTCACGTTCAATCCCATACGTATAAACTTTACACTTACCTTGGAATTTATTTTCATAGTAATCACGAATATTTTCATCATCAATATTAATAAATCCAATTCCGTCTTCAGGCAAATACTCAATCAACTCAAACTTTGTTTGTTTAACATTATCAATTGTTTTAAATGTTTCTAAATGTTGCGGTCCAACCGATGTTAAAACACCGTACTTAGGATAAGCAATTTCACATAACTCATTAATTTCACCAACTTTATAAGCTCCCATCTCAGCAATAAACTTACTATGAATTGGCTTCAAGAAGTTACGAATCGTAATCGTAATCCCCATCGGGGTATTATAGCTTTCAGGCGTCATTAATGTGTTAAACTGCTCTGATAAAATCGCATTCAATGCATGCTTCGTACTCGTTTTACCATAACTTCCGGTTACTCCGATTACATCTAAATCTTTCGAAGACTTCACAATGCGACGTGCATCATTAATAAATCCTAAACGAATCTGCGTCTCTAATGGCTTATTTAACTTATTTGCAAACAACACAATCATATACGCAAATAAATTGAATGTTAATACCCATCCAGGCAACTGAAGTAACAGGTTAAGTGGGACAAAGGCCATTGCAACACCAGAGATTGCTAGCATTACTAAGACTGCCGTTCCAATTAAGCGCCAAACACGTGCCGTAATTTTTAACGGTAACTTTGATTCTTTTGACTTAAAACTTGTTAAATTAGATAAAAATGCCCCAATAGCCGTAATTATTAAAAGTGGAATTGTAATCGTCATAAACGATAAAGGCATCAATAAACTTAAAACAATAACTACCCAATAGGCAATAACAAATACAGATAAAACAGTCGGGAACGAATTCAATCGATGCCCTGCTATCCAATTCGTAAAACGATCATTCATATAATGACACTGTTGTAACATTTGTAAGGCGTGTTTCATTCGCCCCCATAAAGTAAAACATAAAATGATAGAAAGTACCGCTAAAAGCCCCATGATTATATAAGGTAATGCCATTACTTCTCACCTCTTTCTTCTTGTAAGAACACGTCAATCACGCGTAAAAATTGACCTAAACAGTCTAGATATGAATAATGACCAGCGCCCTCAAACACAACCAGTCCCGCTCCAGGAATTTTTTTCTCCATAATTTTAGCATCGCTCAAAGGCGTCGCATCATCTTTATCTCCCCATACTAATAAAGTTGGCACTTTAATAGAAGGCATTAAATGCTGTAAATCTTCATTCACAACCTTACTCATAATCTGACGCATCACAGGTGATGCGTTTTTATAATCCGATGAACCGGCATTCGCCATCATCTGTTCTTTATAAGCACTTAAACCTGGTAAACTTAAAACCTTTTTACCTAATTTATAGCTATAAACACGAGCATAATAATCAATACCACGTTTTGGTTTAATTCCAGCACTATCAATTAACACTAATTTATTTAACTCATTTTGGCGCCCAGCATAAATAATTCCAACACGCCCACCAAATGAATGGCCAAAAATAGTTGGATTTTTAATATCTAACTGCTTTACAAACTTCTCAACCATGTCAGCATAATCATAAACTGACCAAATCGTTTTCGGTTCTTCACTTCGACCGAAACCAGGAAAGTCTAACGTATAAACTTTAAATTCTTTTTTTAATGGTTCGATAATCGGTCGAAATGCTTCAACCTTCTGCCCCCATCCATGCAATAAAAGAAGAGGATGCCCTTCCCCTTCAACTTCATAATAAACATTTAAATCATCTATCTTAATGAACATCGTCCATCATCTCCTAAACTATAGTCTTTACTATTATATGACAATCGTCCATAAAATTTAAGGGTCTAACATAAAAAAACTAACTTTTACAATTAATGCCTAAAAACTCTTTTCAATATTGGCAAATAATCAATAAAAATGAGATGAAATCCTAAAAATCTCATCTCATTTTTCATCTTCTGCTTCTTTTATCGCATCTAATATAGAAGTCAGAAAAATACTTTGCTCAACAGGTACTACATTCGTGTCGTAAATTGTAATTTCATATGTTGTTTTAAATAGTGAGAATTTTTTCTTTATTTTATACAATTCATTCCCACTTTTGTCTTCGATAATATATTCAGGAAAGATTCTAAACATCTTTTGTTTTGAAATAGCTATTTCTTTTCGATTTTCATCATAAAAATGAAATGTTTTTCCCCATCTAAAGAAATCCTCAATTACTTCTTCACCAATAAATCCAACTGTCTCATTACTACTATTATAAACCTGTGCTAATCGATTTAAACGAATGTTCCAACGTTTAATTTGTTGTTCTGAGCCATAAACGTCTCCATTTAAATCAGATAAAACAAGTCGTTCACCAAATAAATTAAAATAAAGTCCCTCAACCTTTCCTACTTTGTTCCCATCCACATAAACCTTATACGATTTATTCAGTGAAAACCAACTCTGCTTCACTTCAATCATATGTGATTGTTCCAAAGTAGTGAGTAAATCTTCTGCATGAACTTCTAAAATACCACCAATAAAAACGAGGCATGCTAACATAAACGCACTTAACACCCTTAACCTTCTCATCTCATCACCTACCTTGTCTTAGTATATGACTTATTGCTACAAAAAATTGCCTCAAATTATTTCGAGGCAATTTTCTTTTTATCTTCGTAATACTTATAGAAGCACCCTAAAATAATCAGTGCTGTAATACTAGAAATTGAGAATCCGATATCAAAACCAGGCGATTTATATTCAAGTGTAATTTCATATTGACCTGCACTCGGAATTTCAATTCCAATAAATCCGCCATTTACATTATGTACTTCTAATAATTCCCCATCTCCATAAGCTTTCCATCCTTCGTCATAAGGAATCGAATAAGAAAGCAGTGTTGGACTTAATGCCACATAATCATGAGAAATTCCATTTTGGGTATAGGTTACATTCTTAACGCCTTTATTTTGTCTGGTCTGAGCCGCTTGATAATATTGAATCTCACCTAGATAGCTTGGAAGAGTACTCAAATCATAAGCCTCAAGACGATATGTTAAAGCCAAATGTTCTACCTGTTCCTTATTTAAAATCATACAATTCAAGAAAACATATTGTTTTTGTTCACGACTTAACTTTTCAAAATCTGTATCCAATACATAGGTATTCATACTTGAGGCTACTGGGACAAAATAATTATTCTTGTATATCGTAATCCCTTCAATACGATCATAATACTCATACCCTGGCAAAGAGGCTTCGTAATCTGGCGTAAAATAATACTTCGCTGATAACGCAGTCGTAATCATATAATCCGTAGCTGAAATAGATAAGCCATTTGTTACATTTTCATTTAACATCCAAGAAAACTCATCGTCTCCCAAAAGCGCCTTATTTCCAATCGAGAAGCCATTATAACCTCGATAAATCGGTTCATTATACTGCGTCTCATAACTATTAATAATGCGATAAAACTCCGGATCAATGGTCTGAATATAGTCTGCTACCGCATAAGTTTCATTCACAATATAATCATTATCCTGTACATACTCCACAACGGCATTCGATTTCTGACTATTCGTTTCAAAATACATATATGCCGTAAATAGACACTCAAGCATCAAAATAACAAAGATAACCTTCCCTCTTAACTGATGCTCTTCCTTTACAATCTCATCTAAAATAAAACAATACAAAGAAATCAATAAATTCATTAATAAAAAAATCATTAAGTACGGCGTAATAGCGATTAATTGAGAGAAAACAGCCTCAGTTGTAAAATTCGTGAATCCTTGATTATTGAAACTATACTCATAAACAAAAATAAACACTAATACCAGTAATAATAGAAATTTATATCCATATTTCGTTTTCTTTAATAACTTTAAATCCAATTTATGCGTATCATTTAATACATAAGCCACTAATAATGAGTTAAATAAAATTAACAGTATCGATAATACATTCATATTTAAAGTTGCCAGTGACGTTACATTAATAAGTTGCATCGACTGCGTCAAAAATACAATCAAAAGTAACCCTATGTAACTTAAAATCGTGAGCCTGCGAGCTCCCTTACTAATCAATTTCACAAACTGTGGGGCTAGTAAAACAACTAGAACAGACTGATATAACGATAAATAATGAGAATGATTAATAAAATTAGCCACCCCCTTATAATTTTCATGAAGAGGTGGGAATAATCCTTGAACCGCTAAAGCTAATACAGATGATAACGTCACTCCATTTTGCAATTCAATTTGAACCGTATTTGAAGCCATCACCAGCGGTAAAATAAAGACCATATTGACTCCGATAATAATAAAGATAGACAAAATAAAATTTTTGATATCTTTATACAAATTATCTTTCTGTGAATGATGCATGACATAAATTCGAATTAAGATATAAATGAATAAGAACGGTAAGAACAATAATAAAAATGTAAAATGAGAGATTAATAACAATGTAAATGTAGCAACAAAGTACCGCTTCTTACCCGACGCGAGCATTTTCTCGGCGCCATATAAAACTAGTGGAACAAAAACAAGCAAGTCAATCGTAATAAACTCATTTAAATTAGTTAAATACCAGCCATTAAAAATAAAGAGCAAACTAGCAATGGTCGTCGTATGAAGTGAAAACCACTTCGTTTCCTTCATATACAAATATAAAGCCCCCGCTGCTAAGCACGTCTTTAAAAATAGCAATGGAAAATATAAAAACGACAAATTACTAGTTGAAAACAACATCGTAATCAAAAAGAATGGGTTATATATCGAATAAACATTCTGAGCTCCTAAAAAATTTCCACCAAGGAAAAAGTTCCAGGACCACATCGGCATCTGTCCCTGAAGTAATAAATCATGTGAATTCGTATAAATCGTCAAATAATTTTCAACAAACTGCCCTGATATAGCATAAATAAAATTACCTGAAAAAATGAAACCAAAGAAAATAATTACAAAGATAATACAAATATAAGTAAAAGTTTTTCTCAACACTTCTGATTTTGTTAACATATCATCCCACCCAAGCTCAATTGAATACATTCATTTTACCACAAAAACATCCGACGTTTACCAAAAAATAACTATAAAATTAAGACACATTACGAGTCATCGTATAAGCACTATGATATACTTAAAAAAGGTGATATAAATGGAAAGATACAATATAATAACGGAAAAATTTCCTCGTGAAATAGTCCTTTTAAAAAGTCGACCTTGTGCCTATGGAAAATGTGCATTTTGTGACTATATCGGAGATAATTCTACAAACGTCGAAGAAATGAACACGCTAAACAAGGAAGTTCTCTCAAACGTTAAAGGTCTATATGATACATTTGAGGTCATTAATTCAGGTAACATATTCGACCTTCCAAAAGAAACATTAAATATGATTAAACAAACAATCGATGAACACGAATTCAAAAAACTTTTTGCAGAAGCACATTGGATTTACCGAGAGCATCTTCATAAAATGCGTCAACGATTTGAAATTGATATGATGTTCAAAACAGGAGTTGAATCTTTTGACTACGATTTCAGGGAAAAAGTCTTAAAAAAAGGAGCACCTTTTAAAAGTGTTGATGAACTTAAGCAATACTTTGATTCGGCATGCATCATGGTTGGTGTGCAAGGACAAACAAAGGACATGATAAAAAGAGATATCGATATTGTCTTAAATCAATTCGATCATGCAACGGTTAACGTCTACTGTGAAAACACAACTATCATCAAACCAGACCCAAAATTAAAAGAATGGTTCCTTGATGAATATAAATGGTTAGACGATGTAAAACACTTGGAAGTTCTTTGGAATAATACTGACTTTGGAGTCGGAGACTAAGACAGCGTTACGCTGTCTTTTGTAATTTATTTTAGGTATTGATATCTTTTAACAAAAAAAGTATACTAATAGTATACTAAATAGAAAGGTTGTATAAAATGGGCGGACCAAATAAAAAAGAAGCCATAGCGGCCCTTCATCGTCAAACAATATTAGATGCTGCAGAACAAGTCTTTTATGAAAAAGGATTCTATGCAACGACGATTGAAGACTTATCAAAAGCTTCATCTTATAGTCGTCGAACAATTTACACCTATTTCGAAAACAAAGAAGATATTTTATACAACATCGTTTTAAAGGGATTAACCTCACTTAATCAGGATTTAACTGACGTCTTGAATATTGAAGGAGATTTTTTAACAAAGTACTACGCGATTTGTAAAGCAATGACCACTTATTATCAAACATACCCTTATTCATTCGATTCCGTTAATACAATGAAAAACTCAGATATCAACCTAAGTGAAATTCCCCCTACTTTAATGCAAATCTTTGCAAGCGGAACTGAAACGAATCAACTTCTTGAGAACTTCTTAAAACAAGGACAGGAAGACGGAATCATTCAAAAAAATGTAAATCCACAACAAGCTGTTTATATTCTATGGGCTAACCTTTCATCTCTAATCACACTTACTCATAACAAAGGTGAATTTATCTCCTCAGAATTAAACATAACAGTTGAACAATTTTTACAAAATGGATTCACACAAATCATCAATTCTATTTTAGAGGTACGCCTCTAAATGTTTCAGTGACCTAAAAACGGACTTTATTTAGTTTTGAAAGATAGAAATTTAACAAAAAAATACTTATTTCTTTTTATACAAACTAAAAAACATCCATAATTAAGCTATGTAATCATTCGGATTTAAAAAAACAAAAATAAAAGCACAATGAATCAAATGATACGCACCCATTTGAGCGATACTAAGGATGACTACTTAGAAAAACTCTATCTGTCATTCCATATCATAAAAAACAACTAGATCTACTAGCAGTTAGGTAAGTAAAAGGAGTGGTTTTATGTCAATGCCGGTATTTGACGAGAAAAAAATTCTTGAAATTAACGATAAGTTAATTAAATTAGGTAAAAAACGTGGTTATTTAACGTACGATGAAATTAATAATAGTTTTGCGGAAGTACAATTAGATCCTGAAATGATTAGTTCATTTTTAGATTTATACGAATCTGAACAAATTGATATCGTAAAAGCCAAAAAAGTGGTTGAGACTCCTAAAGTCAAAAAAGAAGTTAAAGAAACACCAAAAGTGCAAAACACTGAAGAGGAACAAACAACAACTGAAGAAGCTGATTTTGAAGAAAATGAGGAAGAGGAAAATATTCCAGCAGACTTTAAAATTGAAGAAGAAGATGAAGAACCATTTGACGCATTCGAGATTACTTCACAATTAAAACTTAGCGATCCAGTTCACATGTATTTAAAAGAAATCGGACGCGTTGAGTTATTATCAAGCCAAGAAGAAATCAAATTTGCTAAAAAAATCGAACGCGGAGATATTTTAGAAGAAATATTAAAATACCGTCGTCAAAATGAAGCATTACCTCAAGAATTAATAGATCGTATCGATTTACTTATTCAAGATGCCGGTGAAGCTCATGATGGAAATGAATTATTAGTTGGAATTACTGAATTAACAGAGGAAGAAGCTGATCGTGTTCTTCACGAAGCCGAATACGCTAAAAAACGTCTGGTTGAATCGAATTTACGATTAGTTGTAAGTATTGCTCGCCGTCATATCGGACGCGGAATGTTATTCCTTGATTTAATTCAAGAAGGAAATATGGGATTAATCAAAGCAGTAGAAAAATTTGACTACCGTAAAGGATTCAAATTCTCAACATACGCCACATGGTGGATTCGCCAAGCCATTACACGTGCCATTGCGGACCAAGCACGTACCATCCGTATTCCAGTTCACATGATTGAAACAATCAACAAACTAGTACGTATTCAACGTCAATTAGTCCAAGAATTAGGTCGTGAGCCATTACCAGAAGAAATTGCTGAAAAAATGGAAATTACACCTGAAAAAGCACGTGAAATTTTAAAAATCTCTCAAGAACCAATTTCATTAGAATCACCAGTTGGTGATGAAGCTGATTCAAGTTTAGGAGATTTCATTCCAGATGCTGATGCTTTATCACCATCAGACTTCACATCAAATGAAATGCTTAAAAAAGAATTAGCCGAAGTTTTAGAAACATTAACAGACCGTGAAGAACGAGTTCTTCGTTTACGTTTCGGTCTTGAAGATGGACATACACGTACACTTGAAGAAGTAGGAAAAGAATTCGGTGTAACTCGTGAACGTATTCGCCAAATTGAAGCGAAAGCCTTACGTAAATTACGCCACCCTTCAAGAAGCCGTCGTTTAAAAGACTTCATGGAAGAATAAAAAGCAGAGCTTAGCTCTGCTTTTTATTTTACCCTCTTATACTCTGCCCCGTTTTCTAAACGACTTAAATAGCCATGATTATATAAATGTCGACCAATTGTTTCGAATATAATCTCACACATTCTGCTTATCACTTAACTTAACTAGATAACTCTCATTCAAGCGCTCATCATTCAACAAACCATCCTCTAAATGCTCTGAACGACAATAACGTCCTTCCTCAAAAATCCTTATTCTTATATTTCGACTTAATTCCCGCTACAAGTCTAGACTTCGCATCCTCATCCACTTCATCAACTCATCAAGATAAACAGCATGCTTCTTGTCGCACGAAACAAGATTACTTAAAAATCTCCCGTAACTTTCATTATCGCCGAACCACTCTAACTTAACTTCATTATCTTTTACAAACTTTAACTCCATAATCTCTCCCCCTTTATTTACATCATTATAGAAAAAAGGTCAGAATAATCTGACCTTCTAAAAATATTATATTATCACATATATAATTGTTATAAATCTAACGGTTTTACCTTTTTCAATAAATAAACAAATGGAGTATCGCAAATACTTAAGATAGCTTTAACAAAATATGTAACAAAGAAAATTGATATAGCCGCATCTAATTCCCATAATCCAAACATATACACAATCGCTGTGAAAATGAAAGTATCTATTAACTGACTTAATAAAGTACTTCCATTATTACGTAACCATAACCACTTATCATGAGGAAACTTTTCCTTAATAAAGTGGAAAATATAAACATCAATGCTTTGAGAAACTAAGAACGAACATAGTCCTGCAATGGTGAATACTGGTAACGCTAAACCAAATAAACCTTCCATATACGGTTGTGCCCAGTCAGATGCTTCTGGTTTAAACCATAATGAAAATTGAGTCACAATTAAAAATGATAACTGCGTAAAGAATCCCATAAATACGGCTGACTTTGCAGCTTTTACTCCATACTTTTCACTTAATAGATCTGTTGATAAGAAAATACCACTAAACATTGTATTTCCTAAGGTTGTTACAATACCGAAAATAGTGGTTGTCTTTGCTACTTGAATATTAGCCGCAATAACGCTCATTACAATATAAGCATATAGCCCCTTGCGTCCAAATAACTTGTAGCTTAACACAACTAAACCAAAGTTTGTACACACAAATAATAGTGCAATTAATTCATTTGTCATACTAGTCACCCTTACCTTTAAACTTTATAATAATAAAAAAAACTCCTAATAAAAAACAGGAGCAGATAAGATCATGATTAAACAAACGCATAGCAAAATAAGCCTAACGTTCGCTAAACTAGACCTCCTATTTTTGATAACGCTGGATTCTGCCAACAGCATGAGGATTTTATAATGTTACAGTTTCATATTATAACATAGAAAAAGATTAAAAAAAACTCTCTCTTCCCCTAAATTAGGATACTAAAAGGCATTATTACATATTTTAATGTTTATAGAAACGTTCTCGTATAGATTTATACTATCATTATATTTTATAATATAAATAAATAAACTTAATAGAAGTGAGGACAAAATGGAAAAGACAGAATATCCCAATTTGAACGGTTATTATATTAACTTTCAACTTCTTACACAGAAATTAAAAGAAATTGCTCAAGAAAAAGGGATGACACAAAGTGAACTCGCTGCTGGCATTACACCTCGGGATCATTTAAACAAAATCTTAAATGGTAAACGCAATCCTAGTCTTGAGCTTCTCTATCAACTTTGTAATAAATTGCGTGTTGATATTCGTGTCTTAATTGAACAGTGTTATTACATTAACTTTGAGCAAACAAGTGACTATATGCATCAAATGAAGCAATGTACAACAATGGGCAATTACGACCTTTTAGAACAACTTCTTCAAAAATGTGCCAACCTTCCCGATTTTCAATATGGAGTAGGAAAACAAGCCTATACTTATCAACAAGGAGTGGTTCAGCTCAAAAAATATAAAAATGCTGCTAAGGCACTTGAATATTTTAATGAGGCTCTTCGCACTTTTTCTTTAATGGACGAAACAGGGAGTGAAAGACTTCATATCTTTACAATTGAAGAAATCGGGATTAATACTGACAAAGCTACTTGCTTATTCACACTTGGACAACGTCAAGAAGCAATTGAATTATTAACAACATCAGTTGAAAGTCGGTTAGCAAATTATGAAAATGTCGAAACACTCCATATTTTAAGAGCTTATTTCTATTTAGCGCAATTTTACCTACAAGAGAAAAATTATGTTAAATGTATCGAGATAGCAACTAAAGGAATTAATCTATCTAATTGTAAATTCGTCTATATCTATGCTGGAGATTTAAATGCCACTAAAGCTACAGCACTTCATTTTTTAGGAGATGAGGAACATGCCACGTTCCATTTCCGTAGAGCGTATGAATTTTACAACTTACTTGGAAGCTCCCGAATTTCAACTATGCTCGATCGACACCTTGAAATAATTGGTTTTGACAAGAATAAAATTAAATATGATGTAACTCATCCCATCCAATAACTATTACTAAATGAAAAAAACATCTTTAAAAAGAAAGATGTTTTTTTGCTATCCCTGTTTTATAAGATAAGTCATCCCGAATAACCTTATCTTGTGTCTAATTATATCTTATAAAATAAACAAAAAGAAGTGTGCATTTGCACACTTCTTTTACTATAATTGGATATTAAAACCTTGATCTTCTATTTTTTCAATCAAAATAAACTGACTAATAAACTTTTCATCATAATCAATTTGAACTAGCTTAGTCTTCAAATCAATTTTTACTTCTTTAACACCAGTAATTCCTGCCACAGCATCATGAATAGATTTCACACAATGTTGACAGCTCATATTTTCAACTTTAATCAACAGTTTACTCATCACTAACGCCCCCTTACATCTATCTTAGACTATTTAAGCGTTCAAAATCAATCGAAATATTATGCTTGCATAATTTTCTCTGGATGAGTTACCTCCAATTGCGGTTCTTTAGCTTCTTTTAAGCCACGTACCGAGCGGAAGAAAATGATTCCTGTAATTAAAGATGCTAATCCATCAGCTACTGGCCCTGCTAACCAAACACCCGTTAATCCTAAACCACCGATATGAGGCAAGATAAGTAAACAAGGAATTAATAAAATCACTTGTCTCAATAAACTTAAAAACATCGAAACTTTTGCTTTACCAATTGATAAATAGAAGTTTGAACTAATGATTTGGAATCCGAGCACTGGTAACATGAATAAGAAGATTTTCAATCCACCTGTTGCCATCTCTGATAAACTTGCATCATTACTAAACAAACGAATTAACGCTTCTGGATACGTCTGAATCACAATCCATCCAAACGTCACGATAATTGTTGCAACAATAACTGCGTACGTTACAGCTTGTTTAACACGATGGTATTTTTTTGCACCATAATTAAACCCGATAATTGGCTGTGAACCTTGATTTAGACCGAATAATGGCATCGTAAAGATTAACGAGATACTACTTACAATGGCCATAGCACCAATTGCTAAATCTCCACCATACATTTTTAGTGAGTTATTTGAAATAACTTGGACAATACTTTGTGCGATTTGCATCGCAAATGGACTCATCCCAATCGAGAAAATACTAAGAATAATTACCTTATCTAACTTCATACTTTGACGTGTAATTTTAATATTACTTTTACCTTTAGTGAAATAATATAAAATCCAAATCGATGATGCAATCTGAGATAAAACAGTCGCAATGGCTGCTCCTCGTACACCAAGTCCTAATACGAAAATAAAAATAGGATCTAATAAAATATTAATACCTGCCCCAATTAACATTGATAACATTGCAATTTTTGGATTACCATCACTACGAATCGAGTGATTTAATCCAAAACTCATCATATTAAAGATTGTCCCGATAAAGATAATTTGCATATATTGTGAAGCATAAATCTCTGTATCAGCACTTGCCCCAAACATTGATAAAATCGGGTCCATAAATAAGAGACCGACAACTGTTATTAACAAACTTAAAATTAATATTAAAACGAAAGCATTCCCTAAATGGTGCTGCGCCTCATCTCTTTTATGCTGCCCTAACTTTAATGAAATACGAGCACTTGTTCCAAGGCCAACTAGCATCCCAAACGCCATAATAATCGTCATAATTGGCATCGTAATTCCGACCCCAGTTAAAGCTAGACCTCCAACCTCAGGAATATTTCCAATATACATCCGGTCAACAATATTATACAAGGTATTAACCATCATCCCAATAATCGCTGGAACAGAGAATTGAATTAGCAACTTAGAAACCTTCTCTTCTCCCAAAACATTTGGTTTATTCATTTTAACTCCTCCTTAAATACAGTGTATCTGCAACTAATTTAAATAAAAAATAACCTTATAGCTATTTTTCATTTCTTAAATCTTCAACAGCAGAAATAGCATTACATAAAATTTTGTCAGAGATAGCTGAAAATTGTTCACATTCCTCATCGGTTAAGCCTTCAACTAACTCATCTGTAATTTCTTCTAAAACCTTAATTATCACTGGCATCAATTCATGTGCCTTCTCAGTTAAATATAATTGATTATATCGTCGATCATTTGAATTACAAACGCGATAAATATAATCATTTTCCTCTAACTTTTTTAAAGCTTTTGCTGTTGTTGCCTTATCAATCATTACTAATTTAGTTAGCTCTTTTTGACTAATTCCTAAATTACGTTCTATATTTATTAAAAAGATGTATTGTCCATATCCTAAATCATAAGGCTTCAATTTATGATTAATTAGAATCTGACGATATCTATAAATAATAGACATTGATTTACCAATTGACTCGTTCATGATCTCACCGCATGTCAAAAATTTTATACCCTACCTATCCTATCACCATTAGGATGTATTTGCAACTATTATAACTCAAAAAAATACTCCCCATTAGGGGAGTATTCATTTTATTCAACTGTTACAGATTTCGCTAAGTTACGTGGTTTATCGATATCAAATCCGCGTTGTAATGCCGCATAATAAGAAATTAATTGTGTTGGCACAACGGTTACTAATGGTGTTAGTAATGGATGTACGTCATCAATCACAATTTGGTCAGTTTCAGAACTTAATGATTTTAATGAGATGACAACTGTATTTGCTCCACGAGCTTTAACTTCTTTCACATTTGAACGTGTATTTAAGTTAACAGACTCTTGAGAGACAATCGCAATAACAGGAGTCCCTTTTTCAATTAAAGCAATCGTTCCGTGTTTTAATTCTCCTGCTGCGAATCCTTCCGTTTGAATATAAGAAATTTCTTTTAATTTTAATGACGCTTCAAGTGCGACATAGTAATCAACATGACGACCAATATAGAAGCAGTTACGAGCTGTTAAGTAATCTTTTGCAATATCAGCGAATTGCTCTTTATCATCTGTAATACTTTCCATGACATTTGCAACAATGGCTAATTCACGTGATAAATCTAAATTATGATTTTCTCCTACACGAGCAGCTAAGATCGCTTGAACGGCTACTTGAGCGGTATATGCTTTTGTTGAAGCAACTGCAATTTCAGGACCTGCATATAATAATAAAGTATGGTCTGCTTCACGAGATAAAGTTGATCCCGGTACATTTGTAATGGTTAATGATTTATATCCTAATTGTTTAATTTTAACTAATACAGCACGGCTATCTGCTGTTTCTCCTGATTGAGAAATAAAGATGAATAAAGGATTTTGACTGATAACTGGCGTATTATAAACAAATTCAGATGAAATATGAACTTCAGTTGGAATCCCCGCTAATTGTTCAAACATTTGCTTTCCTACGAAACCAGCATGCATACTTGTCCCAGCAGCCACAATATATAATCGATCTGCTTCACTGACAGCTTTGACGATTTCTGGATCAATTTTAATTTCTCCATCCTCGAAATATTGTTCAACAATACGTCGAATAACATATGGTTGCTCATCAATTTCTTTTAACATGTAATGAGGATATGTTCCTTTTTCGATGTCAGATGCATCAAGTTCTGCTGTGAATGGATCACGTTTAATTTTAACTCCTAATAAGTTATAAATGGTAACCTCTTCACGAGTTAATTTAATAAATTCTTCATCTTCAATTTCAACGAATTGATTTGTACACTGTAACATTGCCATTGCATCAGATCCAATCATATTGAATCCTTCACCAAGCCCAATTAACATTGGCGACTTGTTTTTAGCAGCATATAATACTTCAGGATTCTGTGCATCGATGACTCCTAAAGCGTAAGATCCGTGTAAAATACTCATCACGTGGCGAATCGCTAACTCAACATCTTCTTTTTCTAAAACAAATTTTTCGATTAAGGCAACAATCACTTCAGTATCAGTATCTGAAATAAAGTGGTAGTTTGGTAAATACTCTTTACGTAATTCTAATTCATTTTCAATCACACCGTTATGCACAACTGTGAAACGACCAGTGCTTGATTGATGAGGATGAGAATTACGTTGATTTGGTGCTCCATGAGTTGCCCAACGTGTATGCCCAATTCCCACTGTTGATAAAACTGTTTCGTCTACAACGGTACGTAAATGTGCAATACGCCCTTTATCTTTAAAAATATGAACTCCCGTTTCATTTACAACTGCAATACCTGCTGAATCATATCCACGGTATTCTAATTTTTCTAACCCATTTAATAAAATATTTTTAACATCTTGTTGTCCAATATAACCAACGATTCCACACATAAAAATTCACAACTCCTTATTTAATATAATTTAGTTAGAGCTGCTTTCTATTTATCTTTTTCTTCAATTTTGTCGTAAGAGTTACCTCTTAGTTTTGTTTGAAGACTACGACTGAGATATCCAGCCGGAAGGCATCCGCCGAAAAATCGATTAACCTTCACCTCGTCAGCTGCTCCTACCCTAAAACACAGCTCTGGCGCTTAATATGAATAGATCTTCTTTCTACCCTTGCTACCCTCCTTCCCACTATGAAAGCAACATTTCCATTATATCATATGCTAATGATTTTAAAATGCTATTTTATATTTATACCTAAAAAAACATAAAAAGGAGTGATAAATCACTCCTTTTTAACTACTATTTCAATTCTTTTTCTACAATAGCTAAGATACGCTCTACATAGCTTTCACATAACTCTTCTGTTTCAGCTTCAACCATAACACGAACTAATGGTTCCGTTCCTGAAGGACGAACTAAGACGCGGCCTTTACCATTCATTTCTGCCTCTACTTCAGCAATCACAGCTAAAATAGCCTCATTGGTCATCATGGCATTTTTATCTTCAACACGAAGATTTTTTAATAACTGAGGATACTTAGGCATTTCTTTAGCTAAATCAGCAAGTGATTGACCTTTTTCAACGATAATTTTAGCTAATTGAACTGCACTTAACATTCCATCTCCAGTTGTTCCATAATCTAAGAAGATTAAATGTCCTGATTGTTCTCCACCGAAGTTGTAATCATTTTTCAACATTTCCTCTAGAACATAACGATCTCCAACTTTCGTTTGGACACTATGTAATCCATTAGCTTCAACAGCATTATAGAATCCTAAGTTACTCATAACAGTTGAAACGACTGTTCCTTGTTTTAATAATCCTTTTTCATTTAAATAGCGACCAACGATAAACATAATGTAATCACCATCAATAATGTTTCCATTATGATCAACCGCAATTAAACGATCACAGTCTCCATCAAAAGCAAATCCTAAATGTGCTTCATGCTTCACGACTTCTTTTGCTAAGTTTTCCGGATGAGTTGAACCACAATTATGATTAATATTAATTCCATCTGGATTAGATGATACAGTTACAATATCAGCATCTAAATCAGCAAATAATTGAGGTGCTAATGCTGAACTTGCTCCATTCGCACAATCTAATACAATCTTTAATCCCGTTAATTTTTGACCAACAGTTCCTTTAATAAAGTTCACATATTTTTGAGATCCCATTTGGAAATCTTCAACACGTCCGATTTCACCAGCAATTGGACGTGGTAGTTCATCACTTAAATCAATTAAAGCTTCGATTTCTTCTTCTTCTTGGTCACTTAATTTATATCCACTATGGCTAAAAATTTTAATTCCATTATCTTGAACTGGATTATGAGAAGCAGAAATCATAACTCCCGCATCAACATCTAAATTTTTTGTTAAGTAAGCTACTCCTGGAGTGGTAATCACACCAAGCGTTAATACATCAGCACCAGATGACACTAGACCTGCAATTAAGGCACTTTCTAATAATTCACCAGAAATACGAGTATCGCGCCCGATTAAAACCTTAGGACGAGTATTTTTTTCCTTTAAATGATGTC
Organism: uncultured Turicibacter sp.; assembly: GCF_938044715.1. Classification (NCBI taxonomy): domain Bacteria; kingdom Bacillati; phylum Bacillota; class Erysipelotrichia; order Erysipelotrichales; family Turicibacteraceae; genus Turicibacter; species uncultured Turicibacter sp. The sequence continues at coordinate 42,921 of NZ_CALIOS010000050.1, read as the reverse complement.
CTAAAATACGTCCTAATTTTAATGCGAATTCTGGAGTTAGCTCAGTATTTGCTACTCCTCGAATTCCATCTGTTCCAAAGTATTTTCCCATATATAATAACCTCACTTTTATTCTGTAATTATGACATTAACCTTAGACTTATTAGACTCAACTAACACACCAGTTGGAGCTTCAATAGTAATTGGCACTTCATATTCACCAACACCATATCCCATAAGATCGATATATATTTTTATATCATCACTTGATATAGAATTCAACTTTGTCGTTGACCCTTTTAACGTAACATCTAACATCGCATCCTCTAAAGTTTTTGCTTTAATACGATAGTTAGCATCTAAGTTTTTAAAGTCTACTGAAACATCTTCTAATACCTTCGTTTGTGTTTCCTCAAACGTCACCTTTACTTTAATTGTGTCGGCATCCATTTTATGAATATTTTCCGGCTTATCTAATTTAACAATCAACTCATTATTCTCATCCAATTGATACAAGTCAACCTGAATTTGTAATTTCTCGAAAGTTTCAAGTTGAGAAGCTTCACCATATAATTTAACCTCGGATGGCGTTAAAGTCAATCCACTAACACTATACCCATCTGGTGCATTCCCAGTTACAATTGCCTCTACTGGTACTACTTTACTCGGACTTGTCACTTGGACAGTTGCTGATAACTTGTCTGGTTTAATTTCTACATCTAGTTTATTACCTAGTTTATCATAAGCAAAAACAGGAGCTTCATAGTCAGCTAATTTTGTTAAATCTGAAACATCAATAATTGCCTTAACACTTGCCACTTGGTCAACTACTGTTTGAGGACCTTTTATTTTTACAGTATCTAGTGCCAATTGAGGTTCACTTAAAACATACATTTCATCAATCTGATCTAAATTAACAAAATCTGCCTGAACTTTTTTATCAGTCTCTGTTAACGCCATAATCGTAACAACGATTGTACTTGGATCAATTTTAACATCTAATTTATCCCCTAATTTACTATAAGCTAAATTAACTTTATGCGTACCAGGAGGTAAATCTGTTAAATCTGCATAAATTTCAAAACTACCTTTTGTTTTAGCAATATCAACCTGACTCTTATCCCCTATTAACGTAACATCAACAGTGTCAGGAAGTCCTTCAATTACCATCCGCTCTTTATCATAATATGAAACAAGTGGATAACTATTAATATCTACTGAATACCTTTCAGTAACACTTGGTGCATATCTAGTACTTGCAGCAACAATAATGGCAACGATTAAAGCTAAAATTTTAGTTAACTTCTCATTTCTTAAAAAACTCTCATAAAAATGATCAAGATTATTAACCTTTAAAATACCTAAAATCAAACTAGGAGTAGTTAAAAATCTCCATATATTCTTGAAGAACGAAGAAATTTTCTGAAAAAACTTTTCAGTATCTTTTACTGTTTCAATTGCAATCTGACGAGCAATTTCATTTGAATCAACGTCAGGTTTCTGATTTTTGTTTGCTTTAGCTGATTTTTTAAAAAATGGGTTTTTCATTGTGACACCGCCCTTACCATTTCATTCTAACTTAGATACTGTTTTAAATCCCTTGAGAATAAATCTACTTGATCATAAACCTTTAGTTCTCCCTTATATGCAATAGAGAATCTTCCTGTTTCTTCTGAAACAACTAAAGTAATACTATCAGAAATTTCACTAATTCCAATAGCTGCTCTATGACGTGTACCAAATGCCTTATTTATATCCTCACGTCTTGTAGACGGTAAATAAGCTCCGGCACAGTATAATTTACCATCGCGAATCATAACAGCTCCATCATGTAATGGTGTAGTAGGTACGAAAATAGTTGTTAAAAGTTCTTGAGATATCTCTCCATCAACAATAGTAGATGGGGTAATAAACTCATCTAATTTGACCCCTCTTTCAATGACTATTAATGCCCCAATGCGACGTTTAGCTAAAAATTCCACTGAATTAGTTAATATACTAACAATGTCCCGATCACCTAAAATATTTTTTTCCCTATTTAAAGTGCTATTACGGCCGATTTGTTCAAGACCACTACGAATCTCAGGTTGGAAAACGATTATAATTGCAAGTAGGCCCCAGTCAATAACATTCCCTATAAGTGAATTTAATGTATAGAGATCAAAAACTTGACTGATGATGTCAATGATATAAATCAAAATGACACCCTTTAAAATTTGAACGGCACGTACATTTGATTTAATTAATCTTAAAACATAATAGATAATTAACCATACAAAATAAACATCTAATCCCACTAATACCAGATTTAAAAAAGTAAAATCTTCTACTGTATTAATCAAACTGTCGGCCTCCTTTTTACAACATTTTTATTATATCATACTTACAAAAAATATAAATCTTTCCTTGTAAATTAAAAGAATAAACTAACACATTTTTCCAACAAAATCGGTTCATTTTTAAAAAAACATCCTAATATTATCATTAAAACAATCATAATCACCGTACAGAATTAGTATGTTTCTTTAAACAAAAAAAAACCTTAAAACATATCAAAGATAGTTTTAAGGTTTTTAAAATTATACTAACTCGATAACTACCATATCAGCTGCATCCCCACGACGAGGTCCAACTTTTAAGATACGAGTGTATCCACCATTACGCTCAGCGTAACGAGGTGCGATATCAGAGAATAATTTTTGAACTGCAGTTGCTCCAGTTTCATCGTTAGCGATTTCTGCACGTACATATGCAGCTGCTTGACGACGAGCATGTAAGTCTCCGCGTTTACCTAAAGTAATTAATTTTTCAACTACTGAACGTAATTCTTTAGCGCGAGCCTCAGTTGTAACGATACGTTCATTGATAATTAAATCAGTTGATAAATCACGTAACATTGCTTTACGTTGATGACTAAGACGTCCTAATTTTCTGTAAGCCACTTAAAATTCCTCCTTCCATTGAAAAAATGGAATATAACATTTATAAAAAATAGATTATCTATTTAGTGCAACCTAAGCTTAATCCTAATTCGTCAAGTTTATCCTTAACTTCTTTTAATGATTTTTTACCTAAGTTACGAACTTTCATCATATCTTCTTCAGAATGACGTGCTAATTCTTCTACTGTATTGATTCCAGCACGACGTAAACAGTTATAAGAGCGAACTGATAAGTCTAACTCTTCAATTGGCATTTCTAATACTTTGTTTTTCTCTTCATCTTCACGTTCAACGATAAATGATGCAAGTTGCCCTGCTTCATTTAAGTTAACTAAAATACTGAAGTGTTCAACTAAGATTTTAGATGCTACAGAGATAGCCTCTTGTGGATTAATACTTCCATTTGTCCAAACTTCTAATGTTAATTTATCGTAAGATGCATCTTGACCAACACGAGTCTTTTCAACATCATAAGATACACGTGTAACTGGTGTGTAGATAGAGTCGATAGCGATCTCTCCTGCGCTTTCAAGTAACTTTTTGTTATCATCAGCACCTACATATCCATTACCACGACGAGCTTTCATAGTCATACGTAAACGACCAGTAGCTGATAATGTAGCAATGTGTAATTCAGGATTGATGATAGTTACTTCTTCGTCACACTCGATATCAGCTGCAGTAACTGCACCTTCACGAGCTACATCAATACGAAGTTCTTTAACTTCTTCTGTATCAATTGATAAGATTAAGTTTTTTAAATTTAAAATGATTTGTGTTACATCTTCTACTACACCATCGATAGCGGTAAATTCATGTTGAACTCCCTCTATAGAGATAGATGTTACTGCAGCTCCAGGAAGTGATGATAGTAATACTCGACGTAAGGAATTCCCTAACGTAGTACCATATCCACGTTTAAGAGGCTCAATAACAAATTTCCCATAGAATTCATCTTTGATGTATTCTTCAACTTCAATTCTTGGTTTTTCGATTTCTAACATCGATTTCCCTCCTCAGGATCGCTTAATAGTAGGGTACTACTTTCAAATTTCTTCCTGATTAACCACGTGGGTGTTTTGGTGGACGACAACCATTGTGAGGTACTGGAGTAACGTCTTTGATAGCTGTTACATCTAATCCTGCTGCTTGTAAAGCACGGATAGCAGCTTCACGACCAGGACCAGGTCCTTTAACAGTAACGTCTACACTCTTCATACCATGATCCATTGCAGCTTTAGCAGCAGCTTCTGATGCCATTTGAGCAGCAAATGGAGTTGATTTACGAGAACCTTTGAATCCTAATGCACCTGCACTTGACCATGAGATTGCATTTCCATGAGGATCAGTAATCGTAACAATTGTATTATTGAAAGTCGAGTGGATATGTGCTACACCTGTAGCAATATTCTTTTTAACACGACGTTTACGAGTAACTTGTTTACGTGCCATGTGATGACCCTCCTAACTATTTTTTCTTATTAGCAACTGTTTTACGTGGACCTTTACGAGTACGCGCATTATTTTTAGTGTTTTGTCCGCGTACTGGTAAGCTACGACGGTGGCGAACACCACGGAATGACGCAATTTCCATTAAACGTTTGATGTTTAATGAGATTTCACGACGTAAGTCACCTTCTACTTTTAATTTATCTACTTCAGTACGAATACGGTTTAACTCATCTTCAGTTAAATCGCGTACACGTGTATCTTCAGATACACCAGCTGCAGCTAAAATTTGTTGAGCTGTTGGTTTACCGATTCCGTAGATGTATGTTAATGAAATTACAACGCGTTTATCGCGAGGAATATCGATACCAGCAATACGTGCCATACATTGCACCTCCTAAAGCTTATCCTTGTTTTTGTTTATGTTTTGGATTTTCACAAATTACCATTACTTTACCTTTACGGCGAATAACTTTACATTTATCGCAGATAGGTTTTACAGATGGTCTTACTTTCATGAATTAAAACCTCCTCATTTTTGATTATATCGGAGTCTCTATTTATGACGATATGTAATGCGCCCACGTGTTAAATCATAAGGAGATAATTCTACTGTTACTTTATCACCTGGTAAAATACGAATGAAGTTCATACGGATTTTACCAGAAACGTGAGCTATTAATTGATGACCATTTTCTAATTCTACTTTAAACATAGCATTTGGCAAATTATCGATAACGGTAGCTTCTACTTCAATAACGTCTTGCTTAGCCATTGATTATGCCTCCTTATCTTTATAACTTAGTTAATATTTCATATCCATCGTCAGTGATGACAACAGTATGTTCAAAATGAGCACAGATACTCTTATCTCTTGTTACTACAGTCCAATTATCAGCAAGAGTACGAACGTATCTCTCACCAAAATTAACCATAGGTTCAATAGCTAAAGTCATACCTGTTTTCAATCTTGGTCCTCGTCCTGGAGGTCCGTAATGTGGAATAGAAGGATCTTCATGGAGATCTTGACCGACACCATGACCCGCATACTCACGAACAATTGAATAATTATGAGATTCTACATACGTTTGAATCGCATGAGAAATATCAGATAAACGATTATTCGCTTTTGCAAATTCTAAACCGATAAATAATGATTCTTTTGTAACATCAAGTAAATGTTGAGCTTCATCTGAGATTTTACCAACTGGATAAGTCCAAGCTGAATCTCCGTGGTATCCATTATATTTTGCACCAATGTCAATTGAGATAATATCTCCTTCTTTTAGTACACGATTTCCTGGTATACCATGTACAAGCTCATCATTAACTGATGCACAAATACTTGCAGGGAATCCATGATAACCTTTAAAAGAAGGTATAGCGCCTTGACTGCGAATAACATCCTCAACAATTTTATCTAAATGTTTTGTTGTTACGCCAGGTTTAATGTGTTTTTGGACCTCATGATGAGCCAAAGCAACAATACGCCCAGCTTCTCGCATAATTTCAATTTCGCGTGGAGTCTTACAAATAATCATTAATTATTGCCTCCGAGTACGTTTTGAATCTCTTCAAATACAAGATCAATTGATTGCTGACCATTAATATTAACAAGATTTCCTGCTAAAGAGTAATAATCTAATAATGGTTTAGTTTGATTAACGTAAACATCTAAGCGATTACCAACCGTTTCTTCATTATCATCTTTACGTTGATATAATTCGCCACCACATTTGTCGCAAACACCCTCAACTGCAGATGGATTGAAGATTTTATGATAAGTTGCTCCACAAGAACGACAAATACGACGTCCTGTTAAGCGCTCTTTAAGAATATTTAAATCAACATCAATATTAATTACATAATCAATCTTTGAATCAAGCGAAGTCAGTATTTCATCTAAGGCTTTTGCCTGATCTACTGTTCGTGGAAAACCATCTAACAGGAATCCCGACTTGCAATCTGATTCAGACAAGCGATCCTTTACTATACCAATTGTAACATGGTCAGGTACAAGTGCACCTTGATCCATGTAACGTTTAGCTTCCATACCTAATTCAGTTTGGTCTTTTATCGCTTTCCTAAACATATCACCAGTTGAGATATGTGGAATTTGATAAGTTTCAATAATTTTTTCTGCTTGAGTACCTTTACCAGCACCTGGAGGCCCCATAAATACGATTTTCATCATATCACCTCGATTATTTGATGAATCCTCTATATTTTTGATCCATTGTTTTTGTTTGGATTTGCTTAGCAGTTTCAATTGCAACTCCTACAACAATCAGTAAGCTAGTACCACCAATTTCTACACTACTAGGTAAATCAGTGATTGCGCCAAATAAGATTGGTAGACCCGCAATAACAACTAGATAAATAGCTCCAATAAAAGTGATACGTGATAATACTTTAGATAGATATTCTTCAGTATCCGCACCCGGACGAACGCCTGGAATATAAGATCCTTGTTTTTTAAGGTTTTCAGCCACTTTTTCAGGACTTACTTGTACGAAAGCGTAGAAGTAAGTGAAAGCAACGATTAATACAACATATAAAATAAATCCAATTGGTTGTGTGTAGTCAAAAATTGTTGTAATCCATTTCGTAACTCCTGATTCAGGAAGAAACGATACTACAGTTAACGGTAAACTCACTAATGAAACCGAGAAGATTACTGGAATTACACCTGCTGAATTTAACTTCAATGGGATAAATGAATCTTTTCGTCCTGATAACTGAGCTGAATTATGTCTATTTGCATATTGAATTGGTAATTTTCTAGTTGCGCTTTGTAAATATATAACAGCAATAATTGTTAAAAGCAATAGTGCAAGCACTGAAATAAATGCTAATACATTTGAAAGTGTTATATTTACCAAGTATTTCGTGTATAAATCGTTTAGCATATATGGAACACGAGATAAAATACCTGCCACGATAATCATTGATGTACCATTACCAATTCCCTTGCTAGTTATTTGATCAGCAAGGAAAATCATAACAGCAGTACCTGCTGTCATCGTTAGAGCGATATATAGATAAGTTAAAATAGAATGACTTTCTAATAAAACTCCTCCATACATTAAGTCGAAACCAATTGCCATTGTAATAGCTTGTACAAAGGCAAGTACTAACGTGACATAGCGTGTTAATTGATTTAACTTACGCTTACCAGTTTCACCTTCTTTTGCCCATTCAGACAAAATAGGGATAACATCCATTTGAAGCAACTGAATAATAATTGATGCAGTAATATAAGGAGAGATAGACATTGCAAACAATGAGAATCGTTTTAATGCCCCTCCACTTAATGTATCAATAAACCCAAGCATAGGAGTTTGAGCAGAGGCTTCTAACACAGAAGTGTTGATGGTTGGCACAGGAATATAAGATCCTAAACGATAAACGATAAAAATCATTAACGTAAATAGAATCCTTTTTCGTAAATCAGCGTTCTTCCATATTTTACTGAAAGTAGCCATTATACCACCTCGATTGATCCACCTAGAGCTCCAATACGTTCTTCTGCTGTTTTTGAGAATTTAGCTGCTTTAACAGTTAATTTCTTCTCTAATTGTCCTTGTCCTAAAACTTTAACCCCAGAATGTAATTTTTTGATTACTCCAGTTTCTAATAAAAGTTCTGCAGTAACAATTGTTCCGTCTTCGAATTTATTTAATTGATCTAAATTAACGATAGCGTACTCTTTACGGTTAATGTTTGTAAATCCACGTTTTGGTAAACGACGGAATAAAGGAGTTTGACCACCTTCGAATCCGATACGAACTCCACCACCTGAACGAGCGTTTTGTCCTTTGTGTCCTTTACCTGCAGTTTTACCTTGACCAGAACCGTGACCACGACCGATACGTTTTCTATCTTTACGAGACCCTTCAGTATAAGTTAACTCATGTAATTTCACCGAAAGTCACCTCCTTTGATTATTTCTCTTCTACAGTCACTAAATGAGATACTTTATTAATCATACCGCGAACAGCTACGTTGTCAGCTTTAACAACTGTTTGATTCATTTTACGTAAACCAAGAGCTTGAACTGTTGCACGTTGAGATTCATTTTGACCGATTACACTACGTGTTAAAGTAATGTGTAATTCTTTAGCCATTGGAGTTCCCTCCTTATCCTAAGATTTCTTCAACAGTTTTACCGCGTAATTCAGCTACACGTTCAACTGTTTTTAAATTTTCTAAACCGTTGATTGTTGCACGCACCATGTTGATTGGTGTGTTAGATCCTAAAGATTTTGATAGGATATCTTGTACTCCAGCTAACTCTAATACGTTACGTACAGGTCCACCAGCGATAACTCCAGTACCGGCAGAAGCAGGTTTTAATAATACGCTACCTGAACCGAATTCACCAGTGATTTGGTGAGGAATTGTAGTTCCAACGATAGGTACATAGATTAAGTTCTTTTTAGCACTTTCAACTGCTTTTTTAATTGCTTCTGGTACTTCTTGAGCTTTACCAGTACCGAAACCTACGTGACCATTTTTGTCACCGACAACAACTAGAGCAGCAAAACGGAAACGACGTCCACCTTTAACTACTTTTGTTACACGATTAATAGTAACAACACGTTCTTCAAGTGTTAAGTTACTAGGGTCAATGATTTGACGCATCTTTGTCCCTCCTTCTAAATTAGAATTGTAATCCATTTTCACGAGCTGCTTCAGCTAATGCTGCAACACGTCCGTGATAGATATATCCTCCACGGTCGAAAACAACTGCTGTGATATTTTTTTCTGAAGCGCGTTTTGCAACTGCTGCTCCAACTGCTTTAGCTGCTTCAACATTTCCTGTAGAAGCGATATTTAAATCTTTATCTAAAGTTGATGCACTAACTAATGTAGTACCAGTTACATCGTCAATGATTTGCGCATAAATGTGTTTGCTAGAGCGGAAAACATTTAAGCGTGGGCGCTCTGCAGTTCCTGTAACTTTAGCACGTACACGATAATGTCTTTGTTTACGTAACTCATTACGTGATACTTTCTTAATCATTCAGGCCACCCCTTTCGAATTATTTTTTAGCTTTTTTACCTTCTTTACGGCGTACTTGTTCACCTTTATAACGGATACCTTTTCCTTTATAAGGTTCTGGAGCACGTACCGCACGGATATTAGCTGCGAATTCTCCAACTACTTGTTTATCGATACCTTTAACAACTACAGTTGTATTGTTAGGTACTTCAACAGTCACACCTGCTGGTGCTTCCATTTCTACTGGGTGAGAATATCCAGCACTTAATACAAGTTTTTCTCCTTGTTTTTGAGCACGGTATCCAACCCCGATAATTTCTAATTCACGAGTGAATCCTTCTGAAACACCAACAACCATGTTATTTAATAAAGCACGAGTTGTTCCGTGTAACATTTTATTAGTTTTTTGATCGTCAGGACGAACTACAGTTACTTCGTTCCCTTCAACATTAAATTGCATGTTTGAGTTAAATGTACGTGTAAGTTCCCCTTTAGGTCCTTTTACAGTAACTAAGTTATTTTCAGCAACAATTACTTCAACACCAGAAGGTAATGCTACTGGTTTATTACCAATACGAGACATTAATGTACACCTCCTGTCTTTGTTATTACCAAACGTATGCTAATACTTCTCCACCAACTTGTTGTTGACGAGCTTCTTTATCAGTCATGATTCCTTTAGAAGTAGAAAGGATAGCGATACCTAATCCATTTAATACTTTAGGAACCTCTGTATTTTTAACGTATACACGTAAACCTGGTTTAGAGATACGTTTTAATCCTGTGATAACACGTTCGTTGTTTTTACCGTATTTTAAAGCAACACGTAAAACACCTTGTTTATTATCTTCAATATATTCTACATCGCGAACGAAACCTTCACGCTTTAATAATTCTAATACTTCACGTTTCATTTTTGAAGCTGGCATCTCAACCACTTCATGACGCATTTGGTTTGCGTTACGAATACGTGTTAACATATCTGCAATTGGATCTGTCATTACCATTTATTTTTCCTCCTTCCCGTTTATAGAGAATTAAGTTTATTACCAGCTTGCTTTTTTAACACCTGGAATTTGTCCTTTATATGCTAATTCACGGAAGCAAATACGGCATAATTTGAATTTGCGTAAGACAGAGTGTGGACGACCACAACGCTCGCAACGTGTATATTCACGTACTTCGAATTTTTGTTTACGCTGTTGTTTGATAATCATAGATTTTTTAGCCATGATTGACGCCTCCTTTCATCAATTATTTTTGAAATGGCATCCCTAATTGAGTTAACAACTCACGAGCTTCTTCATCTGTGTTAGCAGTTGTAACTACAACGATATCCATTCCGCGAACTTTACTTACTTTATCAAAATCGATTTCAGGGAAAATTAATTGTTCTTTAACACCTAATGTATAGTTTCCACGTCCATCAAACGATTTTTTAGAAACACCGCGGAAGTCACGTACACGAGGTAACGAGATTGATACTAATTTATCTAAGAAATCATACATACGCTCACCACGTAATGTAACTTTACATCCGATTGGCATTCCTTCACGTAGACGGAATCCAGCGATTGATTTTTTAGCACGTGTAACAACTGGTTTTTGACCAGTGATTAACGCTAATTCAGCAACAGCCTCATCTAATACTTTAGAGTTGCTTACAGCTTCTCCGATACCCATGTTGATTACGATTTTATCAATATTAGGAATTTCCATTACTGATTTATAACCGAATTTTTCAACCATTGAGTTTTTAATTTCATTTTCATATTTTTGACGTAAACGATTCATGTAGGTTTACCTCCCTTCGTTGTTAAACTTTATTATAAAACTTCACCAGATTTTTTAGCGAAGCGTACTTTTTTACCGTCAACGAATTTAAATCCTACGCGTGTTGGTTTTCCACTCTTTGGATCTACGATCATTACGTTAGATGCATGGATTGGTGCTTCAAATTCAACAATACCACCATCTGGGTTCATTTGAGAAGGACGTACGTGTTTCTTAACAACATTCACACCTTCAACAGTTACTTTGTTAGTTGATGGTTGAGCTGAAAGAACAACACCTTCTTTACCTTTATCTTTACCTGAAATAACTACTACTTTATCTCCAGTTTTAATATGCATAATGTGCACCTCCTAATCTTACGGATTAAGTGTTAATTAAAGAACTTCTGGAGCTAATGAAACAATACGCATAAATTCTTTATCGCGTAATTCACGAGCTACTGGTCCGAAGATACGAGTACCACGTGGAGATTTATCGTCTTTAATAATAACTGCTGCATTTTCATCAAATTTAATATATGATCCATCAGCACGACGAGCTCCAGTTTTCGTACGGACGATTACTGCTTTAACTACATCACCTTTTTTTACAACTCCACCTGGCGCTGCTGACTTAACTGTAGCAACAATAACATCACCGATGTTACCAGTTTTTTTGTGAGAACCACCTAAAATTTTAATTGCTAATAATTCCTTTGCACCAGAGTTATCAGCAACTCTTAAACGTGTTTCTTGTTGAATCATGATTGGACCTCCTTTCAAGACTCCAGTAAACTAAATATAAATAAAATTAAATAATAACTGCTTTTTCAACAATTTCAACTAAACGGAATTTTTTAGTTTTTGACATAGGACGACATTCTTCGATGCGAACTAAATCTCCAACTTGTGCTTCATTTAATTCGTCATGAGCTGCATATTTTTTTGAATATTTAACTCGTTTACCGTATAGAGGATGTACTTTGTAAGATTCGATAAGTACTGTAATTGTTTTATCTGTTTTATCTGAAACTACACGTCCAGAAAAAGTTTTTTTAGTACGTTCCATAATTGAACCTCCTCTCAAGCTCATTATTTGTTATTTTCGCGTTCGCTAATGATCGTTTTCATACGTGCAATACCTTTACGTACTTCACGAATACGACCAGTGTTTTCTAATTGTCCTGTAGCTAATTGGAAACGAAGGTTGAATAACTCATCTTTTAATTCGTTAATTTTAGCTTCGATTTCTGTAGTGGTTAAATTACGGATTTCCTTAGCATTCATTACTATCACCACCGTCTACACGTTTTACGAATTTAGTTTGAACTGGTAATTTATGAGAAGCTAAACGTAATGCTTCGCGAGCGATCTCTTCAGATACTCCACCAATTTCAAACATAACTTTCCCTGGTTTAACTACTGCTACCCATCCGTCTGGTGCCCCTTTACCTGATCCCATGCGGACTTCTAATGGTTTAGCAGTTTTAGCTTGATGAGGGAAGATTTTAATCCATACACGACCATTACGTTTCATGTAACGAGTCATGGCAATACGAGCTGCCTCGATTTGGCGGTTAGTTACCCAAGCACCAGTTGTAGCTTGAATTCCGTACTCACCGAATACTACTGTTGTTCCACCTTTTGCTTGTCCTTCATATGACAAACGGTGAGGGCGACGATATTTCGTACGTTTAGGTACTAACATATTATTTACCCTCCTTTACTTGACGGTTTTTAGTAGGTAATACTTCTCCTTTATAGATCCATACTTTAACACCTAATTTACCGTATGTTGTATCTGCTTCAGCTGTAGCGTAATCGATATCAGCACGTAATGTATGTAAAGGAACATTTCCTTCACTATATCCTTCAGCACGAGCCATATCTGCTCCACCTAAACGTCCTGAAACTTGAGTTTTAATTCCTTTTGCACCAAATTTAATAGCACGTTGGATTGCAACTTTTTGTACACGACGGAAAGAAGCACGATTTTCTAATTGTTCTGCGATAGAGTTTGCAACTAATTGAGCATCAACTTCAGGGCGTTTGATTTCAACGATACGGATGAAAACACGTTTACCTGTCATTTTTTCTAATTGAGCAACTGCTGCATCTTTTTCTGATCCACCACGACCGATTACCATACCTGGTTTAGCCGTATGAACGATAATATTAACACGGTTTTTAGCACGTTCAATTTCAACGCGTGATACCGAAGCTTTTTTGAATTTGTTATTAATGAAATCACGGATTTTTAAATCCTCGTGTAATAAAGTAGCAAAGTCTTTATCATTTGCATACCAACGAGCATCCCAGTCACGGATTACACCAACACGTAAACCAATTGGACTAACTTTTTGACCCACTTCGTATCCCTCCTTTAATTATTTTCTTTCAGCAACCACGATAGTGATATGTGATGTTCTTTTATTGATTTGTGATGCACGACCTTGTGCACGTGGACGGAATCGTTTTAATGTTGTTCCTTCATTCACATATGCTTCTTTAACATATAATGAATTAATATCTAAGTTTAAATTGTGTTCAGCATTCGCGATAGCTGATTTTAAAACTTTTTCCACAATCGGAGATGCCGCTTTTGGAGTGTGTTTTAAAATTGCATATGCTTCGCCAACTTGTTTTCCTCGAATTAAATCAATCACTAAGCGTGCTTTACGAGGAGCGATGCGAACTGTTCTAGCCATAGCTTTAGCTTCCATAGCCATGTCCTCCTCTCAATATTAACGTCTAGTTTTTTTATCTTCTTTAATGTGTCCTTTATATGTACGAGTTGGTGCGAATTCACCTAATTTGTGTCCTACCATATCTTCTGTTACATATACAGGAACATGTTTACGTCCATCATAAACAGCGATTGTATGTCCTACAAACTGTGGGAAAATTGTTGAACGACGTGACCATGTTTGAATGATTTTTTTGTCTCCGTTTGCATTAGCAGCTTCGACTTTTTTCATTAAATGATCGTCACAGAAAGGTCCCTTTTTTAAACTACGTCCCATTCTAAATTTCCTCCTTTCGAACATTTAGCATTTTTTTATATTATTTGTTGCGTCCGCGAACAATTAATTTACTTGATGCTTTTTTCTTATTACGAGTTTTTAAACCAAGAGCTGGTTTACCCCAAGGTGTAACTGGAGATTTACGTCCGATTGGAGTACGTCCTTCCCCACCACCGTGTGGATGGTCATTAGGGTTCATTACAGATCCGCGAACAGTTGGACGTTTACCTAACCAACGTGTACGACCTGCTTTACCGATGTTAACTAATTCGTGGTCAGCATTTCCTACTTCACCGATAGTTGCACGGCAAGTTCCTAATACTTTACGAACTTCACCAGAAGCTAAACGAACTAATACGTAACGCTCTTCACGCCCTAAAATTTGAGCAGAAGTCCCTGCTGAACGTACTAATTGTCCACCTTTACCAGGTTTTAATTCGATATTATGAATTAATGTACCAACTGGGATACTCATGATTGGTAAAGCATTACCAACTTTGATATCTGCATTAGCACCAGATTCAATTTGCATTCCAACTTTTAATCCTTTTGGAGCGATAATGTATCGTTTTTCCCCATCAGCATAGTTGATTAATGCGATATTTGCTGAACGGTTTGGATCGTATTCGATTGTAGCAACACGTCCTGGAATACCGTCTTTTGTACGTTTAAAGTCGATGATACGGTATTTACGTTTGTGTCCACCACCGTGATGACGCACTGTAATTTGACCGTGATTATTACGCCCTGCTTTTTTGCTTAAAGGAGCTAATAATGATTTCTCTGGTTGATTAGTCGTAATTTCGTCAAATGATAAAACTGACATGTTACGACGACCATTAGTGGTTGGTTTATACTTTTTAACAGGCATCTTGTTCCCTCCTTTTGCTAATTATTATACTTCAAACTTTTCGATAGTTTGTCCTTCAGCTAATGTTACAATAGCTTTTTTCATTGAAGGCTTGAATCCTTCATAACGTCCAACGCGACGTTTTTTAGGACGAACGTTAACGATGTTTACTTTTTCAACTTTTACATTGAATAAAGCTTCACAAGCTTGTTTAACTTCGATTTTGTTTGCTTTTTTATCAACTTCGAAAGTGAATTTACCTTCGTTCATTAAATCATAAGATTTTTCAGTGATAATTGGGCGCTTAACGATATCTCTAGCATCTTTCATTATGCAAGCACCTCCTCAATCTTTTTAACTGCATCTTGAGTAATAACTAACTTAGTTGCATCTAAAAGATCTAATACGTTTAATTGGCTTACTGTTAAAACTTTAACACCTGGGATGTTACGAGTTGATAATTCAACTGCAGCATTTTCCTCAGCAGTAACAACTAACGCTTTAGATGTAACATTTAACGCACCTAAAACATTGATCATTTGTTTTGTTTTTGGAGCTTCGAACACTAATTGATCTAAAACTACGATTTCATTTTCAACTACTTTAGTTGCTAACGCAGATTTTAAAGCTAAGCGACGAACTTTTTTGTTTAATTTATATGCATAGCTACGTGGAACTGGTCCGAATACGATTCCTCCACCACGCCATTGAGGTGCACGAATAGATCCTTGACGAGCACGTCCAGTACCTTTTTGTTTCCAAGGTTTACGTCCACCACCACGTACCTCAGTACGAGTTTTAGTTTTGTGAGTTCCTTGACGCATTGATGCACGTTGCATAATTACAGCATCGAACATTGCTTGTTTATGAGGCTCAATACCGAAGATTGCTTCGTTTAAAACGATTTCTCCAACTTGAGCACCTTGTTGGTTATATAATGCTACTTGTGGCATTATGAATCCTCCTTTCCTACTGTACTAAACTTATTTTGCTTTAACAGCAGAACGAACCATAACTAAAGATTTTTTAGCTCCTGGTACATTTCCTTTGATTAATAAAACGTTACGTTCTGTATCAACTTTAACAATTTCAAGGTTTTGAACAGTCACGATGTTTCCACCAGTTTGTCCAGGTAATTTTTTACCTTTTAAAACGCGGTTAGCAGCAATCGATCCCATTGAACCTGGGCGACGATGGTAACGAGAACCGTGGGCCATAGGTCCGCGAGATTGTCCATGACGTTTAATAACACCTTGGAATCCTTTACCTTTTGTTTTCCCAGTTACGTCAACAATTTCACCTTCAGCAAAAGTGTCAACTTTGATCTCTTGACCAACTTGATATTCCGCTACGTCTAAGTTACGGAATTCACGAATGAAGCGCTTAGGCGCTGTTTCAGCTTTAGCAACATGTCCCATTTCAGGTTTGTTAGCTAATTTTTCACGCTTAGTTTCGAAACCTACTTGAACAGCTTCGTATCCGTCAGTTTCATTTGTTTTAACTTGTAAAACAACGTTAGGTGTTGCTTGAACAACAGTTACAGGGATTAATTTCCCTTCTTCAGAGAAAATTTGAGTCATACCAATTTTTCTACCTAAGATTCCTTTGGCCATGAGTTACACCTCCTATTTCGTTTATATATTATAATTTGATTTCGATGTCTACACCAGATGGTAAGTCTAAACGCATTAATGAATCAACTGTTTGTGGTGTTGGTTCAACAATGTCAATCAGACGTTTGTGAGTGCGCATTTCGAATTGCTCACGAGAATCTTTGTACTTATGTACCGCACGTAAGATCGTATAAACTTGCTTTTCAGTTGGTAGAGGGATTGGACCTGCTACTTTAGCACCTGTTTTTTTAGCACTTTCAACGATTTTTTCTGCTGATTGATCTAAAATTCTGTGATCATAAGCTTTTAAACGAATTCTGATTTTTTGTTTTGCCATTTTTATTCCTCCCTTCGCCTATTTTAGGAATAGACTAGCTCCACGAAAATTCCCTGACACTTTGCCATGGCAAATCGGCCGGGTGTGTCAGCAACCTTTCGGTTCAACGCTGAAGTCAACATATCCATTATACATGATTATTAAAACAAATGCAAATATTTTTTTGCTTTTTGTCATAAAATATTTATTTTTAATATTTAATAGAAATTCCACTTATGGTTTAGCATTCGATAATAATTTACGTATTCAAATTTAACATATCTCTTACAAACAATCAAACAATTATAACAAGTAAATTTTTCTATTTTATTTTAACAACTATTCTAGTCCAACTATATTTAGAATTACACAACTTTAAGTATATATTTACACATCACCATGGTAATATTTTTTCTTATTTTAAACAAAAAAAGTCCTAGAGATTAACTCTAGGACTATAAGATTCAAAGTATAGACTATTCTAAGATATCTACTACTGAACCAGCACCAACTGTACGTCCACCTTCGCGGATTGAGAATTTAGTTCCTTTTTCAACAGCGATAGGAGCGATTAATTCTACAGTCATTGCTACGTTGTCACCTGGCATAACCATTTCTACACCTTCTGGTAATTGGATAACTCCAGTTACGTCAGTTGTACGGAAGTAGAATTGAGGACGGTAGTTTCCGAAGAATGGAGTATGACGTCCACCTTCTTCTTTAGATAATACGTAAACCTCAGAAGTGAATTTTGTATGAGGTTTTACTGATCCTGGTTTAGCTAATACTTGTCCACGTTGAATTTCTTCACGAGAAACACCACGTAATAAAGCTCCGATGTTATCTCCAGCTTCAGCTTGGTCTAATAATTTACGGAACATTTCAACACCTGTTACAGTAGTTGATTTTGTATCATGGTAACCGATGATTTCAACAACGTCACCAACTTTAACTACACCACGTTCAACACGTCCTGTAGCAACTGTACCACGTCCAGTGATTGAGAATACGTCCTCTACTGGCATTAAGAATGGTAAGTCAGTTTGACGAGCTGGAGTTGGGATGTACTCATCTACAGCAGCCATTAATTCGTTGATTTTAGCTTCCCATTCAGGTTGTCCTTGTAATGCTAATAAAGCAGAACCGTGGATTACTGGAACTTCGTCACCTGGGAAATCGTACTCAGATAATAAGTCACGAACTTCCATTTCAACTAATTCTAATAATTCTTCATCGTCTACCATGTCACATTTGTTTAAGAAAACAACTAAACGAGGTACACCAACTTGGCGAGATAATAAGATGTGCTCACGAGTTTGAGGCATTGGTCCGTCAGCAGCAGATACTACTAAGATACCACCGTCCATTTGAGCAGCACCAGTGATCATGTTTTTAACGTAGTCAGCATGTCCTGGGCAGTCAACGTGTGCGTAGTGACGTGCATCTGTTTCATACTCAACGTGTGCAGTTGAGATAGTGATTCCACGTTCACGCTCTTCTGGAGCACCATCGATTTGATCGTAAGCGCGAGCTTCTGCTTTACCTGATTTAGATAATACAGTTGTGATAGCAGCTGTTAATGTAGTTTTACCGTGGTCAACGTGACCGATTGTACCGATGTTAACATGCGGTTTAGTACGTTCGAATTTAGCTTTAGCCATTGCTAATATCCTCCTTTGTAATACATTTTTTGTATTTAACAATTTTTATTTTACAATACCCCTAATAAGAATGCAAGAAATTCTTATTAGAGGTTGTTATATGAATAACATCAATTAACTTAGATTATCCTCTATGTTTTTTGATGACTTCATCAGCGATTGATTTTGGAACTTGTTCATAATGATCCATTTCCATTGAGTAGTTACCACGTCCTTGTGTATTAGAACGTAATGCTGTTGCATATCCGAACATTTCTGATAATGGAACGAATGCGCGAATTACTTGAGCGTTTCCGCGTGCTTCCATACCATCTAAACGTCCACGACGTGAAGTAATATCACCCATTACGTCTCCTAAGTACTCATCTGGGATAACAACTTCAACTTTCATAACTGGCTCTAAAAGAACTGGTTTACATTTTTCATAAGCATTTTTTAATGCCATAGATGCAGCAATTTTGTATGCCATTTCACTTGAATCGACATCATGGTATGATCCATCGAATAAAGTTGCTTTAATATCAACTACTGGGAATCCAGATAATTGACCAGTTTGTAAAGCATCTTTTAATCCAGCGTCAACTGAACCGATGTATTCACGAGGTACAACCCCACCAACAACTGCATCTTTGAATTCGTAACCTGCACCAGCTTCTTGTGGTTCGAATTTAATCCATACGTGTCCGTATTGTCCACGTCCACCTGACTGACGCACGAATTTCCCTTCAACTTCAGCAGCTTGAGTGAATGTTTCACGGTAAGCAACTTGAGGAGCACCTACGTTACATTCAACTTTGAATTCACGACGCATACGGTCAACGATAATGTCTAAGTGTAACTCACCCATACCTGCAATGATAGTTTCTCCAGTTTCCTCATGAGTATGAGTGCGGAAAGTTGGATCCTCTTCAGCAAGTTTTTGTAAAGCGATACCCATTTTATCTTGGTCAGCTTTTGATTTTGGTTCAACAGATAAAGAGATTACTGGTTCTGGGAACACCATAGATTCAAGGATAACCACGTTATCTGGATCACATAAAGTATCTCCAGTTGTAGTATCTTTTAAACCTACTGCAGCAGCGATATCTCCTGCACAGCATTCAGTAATTTCGTTACGGCTGTTGGCATGCATTTGTAATAAACGTCCAACACGTTCACGTTTACCTTTTGTTGAGTTTAATACATAAGTTCCTGAAGATAATACTCCTGAATATACGCGGAAGAATGTTAATTTCCCTACGAATGGGTCAGTCATAACTTTGAATGCTAAAGCCGCAAATGGTTCTTCATCAGCAGCATGACGCTCAACTTCTGTACCATCTTCTAATGTTCCTTTAATTGAAGGAATATCAGTTGGAGCTGGTAAGTAGTCAATTACAGCGTCTAACATTAACTGAACACCTTTATTTTTGAATGCTGAACCACATAATACAGGGAATAATTCAACGTTGATTGTAGCACGACGAATCGCAGCTTTTAATTCTTCGATTGAAATTTCTTCACCTTCTAAGTATTTCATCATTAATTCTTCATCTAAGTTAGAAACAGCTTCAATTAATTGATCACGATACATTTCAGCATCTTCTAAGTGAGCAGCATCGATTTCTCCAACTTGGATATCTGTACCTAAATCATTAGTGTACATATATTGTTTCATTTCAACTAAGTCAATGATACCTTCGAAGTTATCTTCAGCACCGATTGGTAATTGAATTGGAAGAGCATTAGCTCCTAAACGATCGTGTAAAGTTTTTACAGAGTATAAGAAATCTGCACCTGTTTTATCCATTTTATTAACGAATACAACACGTGGAACTCCGTAAGTAGTTGCTTGGCGCCAAACTGTTTCAGTTTGAGGCTCAACCCCTGACTGTGCATCTAATACAGCTACAGCTCCATCTAATACACGTAATGAACGTTCAACTTCTACTGTGAAGTCTACGTGACCTGGTGTATCGATAATATTTACACGGTGACCATTCCAAGCAGCTGTTGTTGCAGCTGAAGTGATTGTAATCCCACGTTCTTGTTCTTGAGCCATCCAGTCCATTTGAGAAGCACCATCGTGAGTTTCTCCAATTTTATGAATACGTCCAGTGTAGTATAAGATACGTTCTGTAGTTGTCGTTTTACCAGCATCGATGTGTGCCATGATACCGATATTACGAGTATGTTCTAAAGAGAATTCTCTTGCCATGTTCGTTACTCCTCTCATAGTTAATATTACACTTTTAGGATTACTGGAAAACCCAGTAATCCTAAAAATTTATTGGTTATCTTACCAACGGTAGTGAGCGAATGCTTTATTTGCTTCAGCCATTTTGTGAGTATCCTCACGTTTTTTAACAGAAGCTCCAGTATTGTTAGCTGCATCGATAATTTCGTTAGCTAAACGTTGTTCCATAGTTTTTTCTCCGCGAGAGCGAGAGTATTGTACTAACCAACGTAACCCTAAAGTGATTCGGCGCTCTGGACGAACCTCAACTGGTACTTGGTAGTTAGCTCCACCGATACGGCGTGCTTTTACCTCTAATACAGGCATGATGTTTTCGATTGCTTCTTCGAATACTTCCATTGGTTCACGACCTGTTTTCTCAGCGATGATATCAAATGCGTTATATAAAATTGTTTGTGCAGTACCTTTTTTACCATCTTGCATGATGTTGTTAATTAAACGAGATACTAATTTAGAATTATAAATTGGATCTGGCAAAACATCACGTTTCGCTACATGTCCTTTACGTGGCATAATTTAGCCTCCCTTCCAGTTTATCCAAAAAAAGTCTTATTATTTTTTAGCTGCTTTTGGTTTTTTTGTTCCGTATTTAGAACGTGATTGCATACGTCCATCTACACCCGTAGCATCTAAAGTACCACGAACGATATGATAACGTACCCCAGGTAAGTCTTTTACACGTCCACCGCGAATTAAAACAACGCTGTGCTCTTGTAATTTGTGTCCAATACCAGGAATGTATGCAGTTACCTCTAAACCATTTGTTAAACGAACACGGGCATATTTACGTAACGCCGAGTTAGGTTTTTTAGGTGTCATAGTAGCAACACGTGTACATACCCCACGTTTTTGTGGAGAGTATAAGTTAGTTTGTTCTTTCTTTAAACTATTGTACCCTACATTTAAATGACGAGATTTAGATTTAGTTTCTTTACTTGTACGTCCTTTACGAACTAATTGGTTAATAGTTGGCATATTAGTCCTCCTCTCATAAACTTAGTCCACTTATCCAGGTGGTTCATTTTAGTTAGAAAAAGTAAGCTTTGCTATCAAAGCAAAACTCACTTTATTTTTTTAAAAGCCTTTATTAATCTAACATTTTTTTTAACTGATGTCAACAGTTCGACGCTGTTTTTTAAATTTTCCTGAGTTATTATAAACCAGAATTATTTATTTTATTCTTCTTCCGCATCAATAAAATCAGTTTCATCAAAATCTAATTCAACTAAATCATCTAAATCTTCTTCAATTAAACTAGCAGGTGATTTTAACGATATATCTTCTAAGTCAAATGCTAAGATATCATCATCTTCATCCTCTACATTTTTATGTACAGGTTGAATATAATCTTCTCTTAAAACTCCCGTTCCAGCAGGAATTAACTTACCGATGATAACATTTTCTTTTAATCCTACTAACTCATCAACCTTACCTTTGATAGCAGCATCTGTTAACACACGAGTTGTTTCCTGGAATGATGCAGCAGATAAGAATGATTCAGTTTCAAGAGATGCTTTGGTGATACCTAAAATTGTTGGAATACCAACTGCTGGACGTTTACCGCGAGCAATTGCTTCACCATTCACACGTGTATAGTGTGTAACATCAATTAAAGATCCTGGTAAGATATCAGTATCTCCACCATCAATTACCTTAACTTTTTTCATCATTTGATGAACCATGATCTCGATATGTTTGTCAGATAATTCTACCCCTTGAGCACGGTATACATTTTGTACCTCTTTTAAAATATAGGCTTGTACTGCCTCAACGTCTTTAACACGTAATAACTCTTTAGGATCAATTGAACCTTCTGTTAACATATCCCCAGCAAAGACATCATCACCTTCAGAAACTAAAGGTTGAACACCGTATGGTAATAAATAGTTACGGCTTTCTAATTTATTCGTTAATGTAATTTCATAACGGTTTTTAGTATTTGCTTTGATTGTTGTAATAGTTCCATCAATCTCTGCAATAATTGCACGTCCTTTTGGATTACGTGCTTCAAATAACTCTTGAATACGAGGTAAACCTTGTGTAATATCGGCACCGGCAACCCCACCTGTATGGAATGTACGCATCGTTAACTGTGTACCTGGTTCACCGATAGACTGAGCTGCCATAATACCTACAGCTTCCCCAACTTCTACTTCTTTACCAGTTGCTAAGTTACGTCCGTAACATTTTTTACATACACCTTTTGTTGCATTACATGAATAAATTGTACGAATATCGATTCCTTCAATACCTGATTCAACAATAACTTTAGCTAAATCATCTGAAATATATTCATTACGATCCATGATTAAAGCACCTGTTTCTGGATGATATACAGGTTTTGCAGTATAACGTCCAACAATACGATCAAATAAAGTCTCAACTGCTTGTCCACGTTGTTTAATTTCTGTAATATATTGTCCTTTATCTGTACCACAATCGTCTTCACGTACAATAACATCTTGTGCTACGTCAACTAAACGACGAGTTAAATAACCTGAATCGGCTGTTTTTAAGGCTGTATCGGCTAATCCTTTACGCGCACCATGGGTAGAGATGAAGAACTCAGTTACTGTTAAACCTTCACGGAATGAAGATTTGATCGGTAACTCGATTGTTTTACCAGATGGGTTGGCCATTAATCCACGCATACCGGCTAACTGTGTAAAGTTCGATGCGTTACCACGGGCTCCAGAATCACTCATCATGTAGATGTGGTTATCTGCTGGTAACTCATTCATTAATACATGTTGAATTTCATCTTTTACTTTTGCCCAAACATCAATAACTAAACGATAACGTTCATCGTCTGTTAATAACCCACGATTATAGAATTCATGAATTTCAGCAACTTTTTTGTCACCTTCTGCTAATAAATCTTTCTTCTTAGAAGATACGACTACGTCAGCAACCCCTACAGAAATTCCAGCAATTGTCGAATACTTGAATCCTAAATCTTTTAAGCGGTCTAACATTCTTGATGTTTCAGTTGTTTTATAGATTCGGAAGACTTCTGAGATAATATCTCCTAAGAATTTTTTCTTAAATGGAGATACAACCTTAACATCTTTTAAATATTCTTTAATATTTGTCCCTTTATCAACAAAGTACTTAGCTGGCGTAACTGTTTGTAAGTTTGACATTGTTGGTTCATTTAAGAACGGGAATGTTTTAGGTAAAATACCATTGAAAATAACTTTTCCTAAAGTTGTAACAATATACTTATTATTTTGTTCTTCAGTAAATGTCATATTATTTAAAGTGCGTGCATCTAATGCAATACGTGAATGTAATGTTACATATCCATTTGCATATGCCATCATTAATTCATTTGTATCTTTATAGATGTTTCCTTCACCGATAGCACCTTCTTCTTCCATCGTTAAATAATAGTTTCCTAATACCATATCCTGAGATGGTGTAACAACTGGTTTCCCATCTTTCGGGTTTAAGATATTATTAGCAGCTAACATTAACAAACGGGCTTCTGCTTGTGCTTCTTGTGATAAAGGAACGTGAACCGCCATCTGGTCACCATCGAAATCGGCATTGAATGCTGTCGTTACAAGAGGGTGAAGACGGATTGCGCGTCCTTCAACAATTTTAGGTTCGAATGCCTGAATACCTAAACGGTGTAATGTTGGGGCACGGTTTAACAATACTGGGTGTTCACGAATTACATCTTCTACAACATCCCATAAAGCATCATCCATACGCTCAATCATTTTTTTAGCACTTTTAATATTTTGAGCTAAATCACGTTCAACTAATTCTTTCATTACGAATGGTTTGAATAATTCAAGTGCCATTTCTTTTGGTAATCCACATTGATACATCTTTAAGTCTGGTCCTACAACGATTACGGAACGTCCAGAGTAGTCAACACGTTTACCTAATAAGTTTTGACGGAAACGTCCTTGTTTACCTTTTAGCATATGAGATAATGATTTTAATGGACGATTACCTGGTCCTGTAACTGGACGACCACGACGACCATTATCCACTAAAGCATCAACTGCTTCTTGGATCATACGTTTTTCATTATTAATGATAATGTTAGGAGCACCAATTTCTAAATAACGAATTAAACGGTTATTACGGTTGATTACACGACGATATAAATCATTTAAATCTGATGTCGCGAAACGACCACCATCTAATTGAACCATTGGACGTAATTCAGGTGGAATTACCGGTAAAACATCTAAAATCATCCATTCTGGTTTGTTTCCAGAATTTCTAAATGACTCAACGACATCTAAACGTTTGATAATTTTACCACGTTTTTGTCCTTGTGCAATTTTTAATTCTGCACGTAATTCTTTCGCTAATTTATCTAAATCAATAGCCTCTAATAATTTTTTAATGGCTTCAGCACCCATACCAACTTGGAATGCATTTCCCCACTTTTCATATGCTTCACGGTATTCTTTTTCAGTTAATACTTTTTGTTTAACTAAATCAGTTTTACCTGAATCAATTACAACATAATTTACAAAGTAAATAACTTCTTCAAGTTCGCGTGGTGACATATTTAATAATAGTCCCATACGACTTGGAATACCTTTTACATACCAAATATGAGCAACAGGAGCCGCAAGCTCAATGTGTCCCATACGCTCGCGACGAACTTTTGCTACTGTTACTTCAACTCCGCAACGATCACAAACAATACCTTCATGACGTATACGTTTATATTTTCCACAAGCACACTCACAATCCTTTGTTGGACCGAAGATACGCTCACAGAACAAACCATCTTTTTCAGGTTTTAGTGTACGATAGTTAATTGTCTCTGATTTTTTCACTTCACCATAAGACCATTTGCGAATTATATCAGAAGAAGCTAAACCGATTTTCATATACTGAAATTTGTTAACATCTACCAAGGTCATTCCCTCCTTGCGTCTAAATTATTCTTCAACACTTTCTGGAACAACGATTTGATGCGTTTTTACGTTCTCCAAATCGCGGATTTCAATTTCATCTTTTTCGTTCGATAAAATTTTAACATCCAATCCTAATGACTGTAATTCTTTTACTAATACTCTGAATGATTCAGGGATACCTGGTTCTGGAACATTTTCACCACGAACGATAGCTTCGTAAGTTTTAACACGTCCAGTAATATCATCTGACTTAACAGTTAAAATTTCTTGTAATGTGTATGCAGCACCGTATGCTTCTAGCGCCCATACCTCCATCTCTCCGAAACGTTGTCCACCGAATTGAGCTTTACCTCCAAGTGGCTGTTGAGTTACTAATGAGTAAGGTCCAATTGAACGGGCATGTAATTTATCATCAACCATGTGAGCAAGTTTGATCATGTACATTACCCCAACTGAAATTCGATTATCAAATTTTTCACCTGTACGTCCATCGTATAGTACAGTTTTAGCATCTTTATCCATTCCAGCCTCAGCAATGATTGCTTCTAAATCTTCAGTTTTAACACCATCGAATACTGGCGTTGCAACATGAATTCCTAACTTTTTAGCAGCCATTCCTAAGTGAATTTCTAAGATCTGACCGATATTCATACGTGATGGTACCCCTAATGGATTTAACATGATATCCACTGGTGTTCCATCTGGCATATATGGCATATCTTCTTGAGGTAAGATTTTAGAGATAACCCCTTTATTACCATGGCGTCCCGCCATTTTATCTCCCTCAGAAATTTTACGTTTTTGTACGATATAAATACGGATAACTTCATTAACACCCGGTGATAAATCATCTCCATTACGACGAGAGAAATATTTAACATCATGGACAATTCCATCTCCACCATGTGGTACACGTAATGAAGTATCGCGAACCTCACGTGCTTTTTCACCGAAGATTGCATGTAATAGACGCTCTTCAGCAGTTAATTCTGTTTGACCTTTAGCCGTAACTTTACCAACTAAAATATCATCTTCCTTAACTTCAGCACCGATTCGAATAATTCCACGATCATCTAAGTTTTTAAGAGCATCTTCTCCAACACCTGGGATGTCACGAGTAATTTCCTCTGGACCTAACTTTGTATCACGAGCTTCTAATTCGTATTCTTCGATATGAATTGAAGTATAAACATCATCTTTAACTAAACGTTCACTCATGATGATAGCATCCTCGTAGTTATAACCATTCCATGTCATGAATGCTACGACTACGTTACGTCCTAAAGCTAATTCTCCGCTTTCCATCGATGAACTATCTGCTAATACTTCTCCAGCATTAATATGATCACCTAATTTTACAATTGGGCGTTGATTTAATACTGTACTTGAGTTTGAACGAACAAACTTAATTAACGGATATTTATCAATTTGGCCATCAGCATCACGGCGTAATTTAATAACTTTTGAATCTACATATTCAACAGTCCCACTGTTATATGCTACTACTGCTTGACCTGAGTCTTTCGCCGCAACATATTCCATACCTGTACCTACGAATGGAGCTTCAGGAATTAATAATGGAATAGCCTGACGTTGCATGTTCGCTCCCATTAATGCACGGTTGGCATCATCGTGCTCTAAGAATGGAATACAAGCTGTGGCAACTGATACAATCTGTTTTGGAGATACGTCTACGAAGTCTACACGTTCAGCTGGAACGATTAAGTTTTCACCACGATGACGAACGATAACTTTCTCTGGTAAGTTTCCTTTTTCATCTAAATCTAAACCAGCTTGAGCAACTACATAACGATCTTCCTCATCAGCAGTTAAATAACGAATTTCATCTGTAACATGCATTTTTGGTTGTTTAGTTTCTTCATCAATAACTGGAACCACCTTACGATATGGGGTTTCAATGAATCCAAACTTATTAACTTTTGCATATGATGATAATGAGTTAATTAATCCGATGTTTGGTCCCTCTGGTGTCTCGATTGGACACATACGACCATAGTGAGAGTAGTGAACGTCACGTACTTCCATACCAGCACGTTCACGTGTTAACCCTCCAGGTCCTAACGCAGATAAACGACGTTTATGCGTTAACTCTGATAATGGGTTAGTTTGATCCATGAACTGTGATAACTGTGAACTACCGAAGAATTCTTTAATAGCTGCAGTAACTGGACGAATATTAATTAAACTTGAAGGTGTAATTCCTTCAGTTTCTTGAATAGACATTCTTTCTTTTACAACACGTTCCATACGTGATAAACCGATACGGAATTGGTTTTGTAATAATTCACCTACTAGACGTAAACGGCGATTTCCTAAATGATCGATATCATCTAAGTATCCAACTGAGTCTAATAAGTTGAAGAAGTAGCTAATTGAAGCGAAGATATCTGAAGTTGTGATATGCTTACATTCATCTTCAACATTTCCGATAATTCTTACAACTTGATCTCCTTCATTTACTCGTGGAGAGTAAACTTCGAATTCTTGTACGTAAGTTTCGCGTTCTTCTAAAGGATTAACTAATTCTACTTTTTTAATATTTAAACGATCAATTTTATCAGCTAATACATCTTCAAAAATACGACGAGTAATCACTGTACCTTCTTCAACTAAAACCTCACCAGTTTCAGAGTCAAAGATATCACTAGCTAATTTTTGATTTAATAAGCGCTCTTGTGCACTTAATTTTTTATTAAATTTATAACGTCCAACATGAGCTAAGTCGTAGCGTTTAGGATCAAAGAAACGCGAAACAAATAAAGTGCGCGCACCATCAATTGTCGCATGTTCCCCTTGACGAAGTTTTTGGAAGATTTCCATTAAAGCTTCATCTGAATTTACTGTTTGATCTTTTTCTAAAGTATTTAGAATATATGCATTTTCACCAAACATTTCAATAATTTGTTCTTTTGTTGAAAGTCCTAAAGCACGTAATAATACTGTAATTGGAATTTTACGTGTTCTATCGACACGAACATAAACGATATCTTTTGCATCAAGTTCATACTCTAACCATGCACCACGATTAGGGATTACTTGTGCAGCATATTTTTCTTTACCGCTCTTTTTATCAGTTTCTTTATTATAATAAACACCTGATGAACGAACTAATTGTGATACGATTACACGTTCAGAACCATTGATAACAAATGTTCCTGTTGGAGTCATCAAAGGGAAGTCCCCCATGTATACTTCGCTTTCCTTCACTTCTTTAATTGCCTGTGTCTCTTCGTCTTTAATATGTAAACGAACTTTGACACGTAAAGGGGCAGCATAGTTAGCATCGCGTTCTTTTGCTTCTAAAACAGTATATTTCGGTTCACCTAAGTTATAATCTACGAATTCAAGCGCTAGATTACCATTGTTATCTTCAATTGGAGAAATGTCTTTAAACATTTCACGAATACCTTGATCAAGGAACCACTGATAAGAAGCAGTTTGAATTTCAATTAAGTTAGGGAGTTCGAGTGCAACATTAATTCTTGAGTAATTACGACGTTGTCTCTTTTTACCATATTGAACAATTTTCCCTGCCACGCGTTTCACCTCTTTGTTTGTTTATGTAAACTTTTGTTGTTTTATTAATTCAACACCTAATGTATTAGACTTAGCACATGTAAAATACAAGCAGTATTAGGCATTTTATAATAATATCAAATTTTTTCAATAGTGTCAACAATTAATAGATTTTAAGATAAAATACCCTTTATCTCTATCAACCATTTCACAATTTCCGTACACTTGTTCCATCTTTTCTTTAGCGGATGGAGCGCCTTGCTTTTTTTGAATGACAATCCACAGTTCACCATTCTCAACCAAATATTCCTTAGCTTCTTCAATTATTGCATGAACAACTTTTTTACCTGCCCTGATTGGGGGATTAGATAAAATAGCAGCAAATCTGTCATCCACACCCTCATAGCAATGACTTTCATAAATCATCACATTTTCAACA
Source organism: uncultured Turicibacter sp. (assembly GCF_938044715.1). NCBI lineage: Bacteria > Bacillati > Bacillota > Erysipelotrichia > Erysipelotrichales > Turicibacteraceae > Turicibacter > uncultured Turicibacter sp. The sequence continues at coordinate 13,211 of NZ_CALIOS010000050.1, read as the reverse complement.
CCGTTATTCATCGCATTTTTTTTAGCTAATTCTAATGCTCTTTGGTTTACATCAACCATATGAACATTTCTATTTGGATAACTTTTAGCTAAACTCAAACCGATAGGTCCATAACCACAGCCAACATCTAAAATATTTCCGCTTATCTCAGGCTCAGCAAATGTTTCCACTAAAAGTCTAGAACCAAAGTCAACGTCTCCTTTTGAAAAAACTCCAACATCTGTTGTAAATCTTAATTTATGACCTTTTAAAACATAGTCAAAGAATTTTTCATCAGATCGAGCATTAACATTGTTTGTATAATAATGCATGATCACAACCCCTTTTGATTTTACCTAAAAATTAGAGAATATGAACATTTTTACATGCTCTATTATTGCCATGTTGAGTCAAATTATTACAATATACTTTTATGAAATAAAAACCTGAGCGAATTTTCACTCAGGTTTTTATTATATTTAAGCAAAACTAGCGTTTAAAGTTAATTATTTAACTTCAACAACAGCTCCAGCTTCTTCTAATTTAGCTTTTAATTCTTCAGCTTCTTCTGGAGAAACTTTTTCTTTGATTTTTGCAGGAGTTCCGTCAACTAATTCTTTAGCTTCTTTTAATCCTAATCCAGTGATTTCACGAACTACTTTGATAACACCGATTTTTTTAGCTCCAGCGTTTGTTAAGATTACGTCTACTTCAGAAGGTCCAGCAGCTTCTACAGCTCCACCAACCATTGCTACAGGAGCAGCAGCAGTTACACCAAATTCTTCTTCGATAGCTTTAACTAATTCGTTTAATTCTAAAACTGACATTTCTTTGATCGCTTCGATCATTTCAGCAGCAGTTAATTTTGCCATTTTATTTTCCTCCTTCAAATTCAGGGTATACCTGTTGAATTAATTTTTATTTAAAATTATTCAGCAGTAGCCTCTTCAGCCACTTCAGTTGTTTCAGCAGCAGCCTCAGCTACAGGTGCCTCAACACCAGCTTCTTTTTGTTCAGAAACAGCTTTAACAACACATGCCATATTGCGCATTGGAGCTTGTAATACAGAAAGTAACATAGATAATAAACCTTCGCGGTTTGGTAACTTAGCTAATTCCATAACTTGCTCTAACGTAGCAACAGAACCTTCGATTAAACCAGCTTTTAATTCTAAAGCTTGGTGTTCTTTCGAGAAGTTGTATAATACGCGTGCAGGTGCAACAACGTCTTCTTTTGAGTAAGCAACAGCAGTTGGACCAACGAATGCTTCAGATAAACCTTCGAATCCAGCTTCAGTTACAGCACGACGAGAGATATTGTTTTTTAATACTTTGAATTCAACACCTTCAGCACGTAATTGTTTACGTAATTCAGTAACTTCAGATACAGTTAACCCACGGTAATCAACAACAACTAAAGAAGCTGATTCTTTGAATTGACCTGCATACTCAGCAACTAATTGTGATTTCATTTCAATTGCAGTAGCGCTCATTATTCACACCTCCTAAGTTTAATTATACGTCCGTAGAAAAGCCCTTGAGCCCACAATCTATTAAGTTCGTGGACAGAAGGGCATAACTAAGGCATGAAAATAAATAAATTATATATATCCAAAACCTCGGTAGGATGATTAAGCATAAGCCCCTACTGTCTACGGTAATTCTATTCGATTATCAATGAGAAAAATTATTTTTCTAATGATTCAGATGCAACTTTGATACCAGGTCCCATTGTTGAAGAAATAGCAACATTCTTAACATAAGTTCCTTTAGCTGCAGATGGTTTAGCTTTTAAGATTGTATCATAGATTGCTTTGAAGTTTCCAACTAATTTTTCGTTTTCAAATGAAACTTTACCAATTGGAACGTGGATATTTCCAGCTTTATCAACGCGGTATTCTACTTTACCAGCTTTGATTTCATTGATTGCTTTAGTAACGTCCATAGTTACAGTTCCAGTTTTAGGGTTTGGCATTAAACCACGTGGTCCTAAAACGCGTCCTAATTTACCTACTTCAGCCATCATATCTGGTGTAGCTACTACTACATCAAACTCCATCCAACCTTGTTGGATTTTGTTGATCATATCGCTATCTCCTACGAAATCTGCTCCAGCTGCTTCAGCTTCTTTAGCTTTTTCACCTTTAGCGAATACTAATACTGAGCGAACTTTACCAGTTCCGTGAGGTAATACCATAGCTCCACGAATTTGTTGATCCGCTTTACGTGGGTCAACTCCTAAACGGAATGCTACATCTACAGTTGCATCGAATTTAGCAACATTAGTTTTTTTAACTAATTCTACAGCTTCTTCTACAGCATATAATGTAGTAGAATCAACTAGTTTTTTGGCTTCGATGAATTTTTTACCTTTTTTAGCCATTCTAAATACCTCCTAAATTGTGGTTAACGGAATCTCCTCCCACAGATTTAGGTTGTAATCTACAACCTAAAACATGTAGATTAGTCTTCTACAACGATTCCCATTTGTCTTGCAGAACCTTCAATAATACGCATTGCAGCTTCCACTGTATTCGCATTTAAGTCAGACATTTTAGTCTCAGCAATTGTGCGAATTTGATCTTTTGTTAAAGTAGCAACTTTTACCTTATGAGGTTGAGCTGAACCACTTGTGATTCCAGCAGCTTTCTTTAATAAGTCTGATGCTGGTGGAGTTTTTGTAATGAATGTAAATGAACGATCTTCATAAACTGTGATTACTACTGGAATAATACTTCCCATTTGTTCACGTGTACGCTCATTAAATTCTTGACAGAATCCTTGAATGTTCGCACCTGCTTGCCCTAATGCTGGACCTACTGGTGGAGCTGGATTTGCTTTTCCTGCAGGAATTTGTAATTTTACAATACTTTTTACTGCTTTTGCCACGCGACACACCTCCTCTAAGTCCGTGATGTGGTTATTTGGGTTTTTTACCCTCCCACTTGATATGAGTCTCATATCAACTACGATAGTTTATCACCTTTTTTTACTTTAGGCAACATTTTTTTTATTCAACTTCACAAATTTGATTAAAATCTAATTCTACTGGAGTTTCACGTCCGAATAGGTCAACCAATACGCTGACTTTGCTATGTTCTTGGTCAATTGACTCAATTGTTCCAACTTGTCCAGAAAATGGTCCAGCTGCTACTAATACACGTTGACCAACTTGAATATCAAGCGATACTTCCACACTTGTAATTCCCATTTTCTTAAGAATCGGCACAACTTCTTCCGTTGGTAATGGTACTGGGCGAGTTCCTTTTCCACTTGATCCTAAGAATCCAGTTACTCCTGGAGTATTACGAACCATATACCAAGAATCATCTGTATCAATCATTTCAACTAATACATAACCTGGGAAAGTTTTGCGCATTTTTTCTTTGCGAACACCATCTTTAATTTTTACTTCTTTTTCTTCCGGAATTAATACACGGAAGATTTTTTCTTGCATATTCATTGTCTCGATACGTTTTAATAAGTTAGTCATAACTTTATTTTCGTATCCAGCATACGTTTGTACAACATACCAACGTTTTTCCACTATCATGACCTCCTACCCTAGTAAATTCATTACTTGGGAAATTACTAAGTCAACTACAAAGAAGAATACTGTTAGTAATGCGACGAATACTAGTACTTGAAAAGTATAACTTTTCATCTCTTTTTCAGTTGGCCAAGTAATCTTCTTTAATTCTGCAGATACACCTTTAAAAAACCCTTTAACTTGATTCATTAAACTGCCCCCTAGTAGATTATTTTGTTTCCTTATGCATTGTATGTTTTCCACAGCGTTTGCAGAATTTTTTAACTACAAGACGCTCGCTGTGTGTTTGTTTATTCTTAACTGTTGAATAGTTGCGACTTAGGCATTCATCACAAGCTAATATTACTTTTGTACGCATTTTATCCCTCACAACTTTTTATATCTTAACTTAATCTACTCTATCAAAAAGAAGCTTCATTGTCAATAAAGCTAGAAACTTTCACCAATAGAGGAATTCATTTTATTTAAATTCTTTAATTTACTTTTACACCGGCTTAAAGCATTATCAATTTTCTTAGGGGACAGGTTTAATATTATAGCAATCTCATTATAATTATGACCTAATAAGAAGTATTTCAAACATTGTTTCTCAAATGGCGACAATATTTTATCACTATTCATTGCCATTTCAATAATTAACTTTTCGTTTAAATACGTATATTCACTATCATAGTGATAATATCCTGGAGTTTCTAATGTGGAAACTAACGGATGCTCATCATAATCCGTTAGTTGGTCAAGACCAGATGTTCGTTTTAATCTTCGGTAGCTTGTCGTAATCGCATTTCTTACACAAGTCATTGCATAGGAATAAAAACTGTAGTTTGAATTTTCATCAAAAGAATAGATTGCTTTTATAAATGCCATACGGCCTTCTTGAAAAAAATCTTGATAGTCATATCCAATTCCATAATAAGAAGATGCAATTTTTCCGATCAAAGGTGAGTATTTTTCTATGATGATGTGAAGCGCCTCTTCGTTTTGCTCACGTACTAAATACACTAACTCATAATCGTTATATTCTACCGTCACATTATACCTCCAGTATAGTTATTATTTTATAGGATTGCGCTTGTTATAAATTTCATACATCAATAAAGCTGCTGCAACTGATGCATTTAATGAAGTAACATGTCCACGCATTGGTAAGTAAACTTTAAAATCACAAGCTTCACGAACTAATCGACTCATTCCTTTTCCCTCGCTACCAATTACAAGACCTAATGGTAATGTAGCATCTAAAGTACGATAGTCTTGAGCTTCACTTGCATCTGTCCCAGCAATCCAGAGTCCCGCTTCTTTTAATTGATTAATAGCAACCGTTAAGTTTGCAACACATGCAACTGGAATATGTTCGATTGCTCCCGTTGATAACTTAGCTACTGTACTTGTTAATCCAACTGAACGATCTTTTCGAATAACAATTCCATCCACTCCCGCTGCATCAGCAGTACGTAAGATTGCACCTAAGTTATGTGGATCTTCTAATCCATCTAGAATGATGATGAAAGCTGGTTCTTCCTTTTGAGTTGCCTTTGCAATTAAATCAGGTAATGGCATATAAGCATAAGGTTCAACAAGTGCTAATACACCTTGATGATTTCCACGTGCATCATATTTATCCTTTGCTAATTGTTCGAATTTTTGACGAGGTAACACTTTGCAAGGAATTTGTTTTTTCTCGATTGTCGCCATCAATCCTCTTTCCGCTTTTGCTACTGTGTCTGCTACAATCACTTCAAAAACTTTACGTTTTGATTCTAATACTTCATTGACTGTATTTTTTCCATAAATGACTTCGTATTTACTTTCTTTTTTGTTTTCGCGACGGCTATCTTTTTTTACTTCACGTTTTTTGTCTTTTTTAACTTCTTTTTTCGCCATTAGTTTGTCACTCCATTTTTATATTCAATACTTTTGCTCACAATTGCATCTAAACGATCAAATTGTTCTGTTAAATATAAGTATCCAATTAAAGCCTCGAATGCTGTACTATGAGCATATGTTAAGACATCTGTGTTTTTAGGTACGGAACGACTTTTCGTGTTACGTCCTTTTTTCACTACTTCTAATTCTTTCTCTGTTAAAAATTCTATTTCAATTAAATATGCTAATGTAGTGGCTTGAGCATGTGCTGATACATATTTAACTGCCAATTGGTGAAGTCTGTTTGGTTTATTAACCCCACTCTTGCATAACATTTCTCGAATTTTTAAGTCATAATATGAATCACCGACAAATGCCAGCATCGTACTATTCATCTGATTTGCTTCCATTATTTCACGCGCCTTCTTTGATATCGTCATTATTATACACTACTTTTTTATCTTTTAACGAAAAAGCAATAAAACGGACTTGTTTTCTTGAATTCGCCTCAGTTTGACACTATTCTATCACTTTTTACCCTAAAAAAGTTTCAATTTTAAGATGGTTTTCCTAAAACTCATTTTTTAAAATAAAAAAGACTCCACTGATTTTGGAGTCTAATTTATCATATCTTATTTTATAAAACATTTAAAGCCTGTAATTTTCCACGTAATTCATCTGCTTTAGCAAAGTCTTTTGCTTTTCTTGCCTCTTCCCAAGCTTGCATTAATTCACGTTCTTCATCTGTTAAACGTTTTTTGTTTAAATCAAATCCGAAAATATAAGTCATATTTTGTAATGTCATTAAAGCATAGCGGTTTGCTTCATCTGATGCTTTCGCACGAACCATTTTATTAATTTCTTTAATCACACCATATAAACTTGCAATAGCATTTGCGGTATTGAAGTCATCTTCTAAAGCTTCAACAAACTGGTTCATTAGAGCTTCAATTTCAGGAACTACTGATGGTTCTACATCAAGTGCACCAGCTAAATCAAGTTTTAAATGTAATTGATCATAAGTCGATTTTACTTTTTGCCATTCTTTAACTGCTAATTGGATGTTTTCTTCAGTGTAGTTAATTGGTTGACGATAATGAACTGATAACATAAATAAACGGAAGGCATTAGCATCGATTTGTTCAATTAAATCTTTAACATTGATAACATTTCCGATTGATTTACTCATTTTCTCATTATTTAATCCTAAACGTCCAACATGCATCCAATAGTTTGCGATGTTGTGTTCATACATACATAATGATTGAGCAATTTCATTTTCATGATGAGGGAATTGTAAATCAGTTCCACCTCCATGGATATCAATTTTTCCATGGAATTGGTTATTAATCATCACAACGCATTCTGTATGCCAACCAGGACGCCCTGCACCCCAAGGTGAATCCCATGTAATTCCTTTATCTGTTTTTTTCCATAAAACGAAGTCTAAAGGATTTTCTTTTTTAGAGTCTTCTGCAATACGAGCTCCAACTTCTAATTCATCGATTTTCTTACCTGATAATTGTCCGTATTCACGAACTTTATCAATACGGAAGTAAACGTCTCCATCAACTGCATAAGCAAAATCACGCTCAACTAATTGGTTAATAAATTCAATCATTGAATCCATACTTTCTGTTACTTTTGGCATTGCTGTTAATGGTAAAGCATTTAATGCTTTATTACATTCTAAAAAGTAGTTTAAATATTTTTCAGAAATTTGTGCTTCTGTCACACCTTCTTCAATCGCACGGTTAATGATTTTATCATCAACATCTGTTACGTTTGAAACAAATTCTACTTCGTATCCTAAATATTTAAAATAGCGATGTACTAAATCGAAAAACAGAACAGGACGTGCATTTCCGATATGAATATAGTTGTAAACAGTTGGTCCACAAATATACATTCTCACTTTGTTTTCTTCAATCGGTCTAAATTCTTCTTTCTCACGCGTATACGTATTATAAATTAGCATCGTGAGTCCAACTCCTATCTTTTTCTTGATGTTATTTTCATTTTAATATATTTCGCTAAAATTATCTAGTTTGTATACTCAATCTCATAACCTGATTCGATTAATTTTTGAATGACGCGTTCTTTATGAGCAGCGTCTAACGTTTCAATAACGACCGTCACTCCTAATTGATACATTGATAATCCTTCACGATATCTATTTTGTCGAATCATAATAAGATTACCGAGTTCCTCTGCGATTGTATCTAAGAAAGCATTCAACTCACCAGGACGATCTGCAATTGAAACTTGAATTTTTGTTCGACGTCCAAGAGACATCATAGCATGATTAATAATACTTTCAATAAGATTAGTATCGATATTTCCTCCGGACAGAACGGCACCGACTTTCTTACCTTTAAGGTCTAGCTGATTTGAAAGAATTGCAGCAACACAAACTGCTCCTGCACCTTCACACACCAAGTTACAGTTTTCAAGCAATAATAAGAAAGCCTGCGAAATTTGAGTTTCAGATACTGTGATAACTTCATCAACGTATTGCTGAATTAATGGGAACGTAACATCACCTGGGGTTGCGACTGCAATTCCATCTGCAATCGATTTAGTAACCTTCACTGTGCCAATTTTCCCGTCTTTAATTGATTGATACATCGATGGGGCATTTTCTGTTTGAACTCCAATGACTTTAGTATTTGGATTTAATGTTTTAATAGCCATTGCAATTCCTGCTGCAATTCCACCTCCGCCGATTGGAACTAACACGACATCTAAATCTGGTTGTTCTTCAATCATTTCAAGACCAATTGTTCCTTGCCCTGCAATAACGTAAGGGTCATTAAATGGGTGAACAAATGTTGCTCCAGTTGCTTCTTTAATTTCTAATGCTTTTTGATATGCCTCGTCGTAGATTTCTCCTTCTAAAACCACTTCACCACCATAATTGCGAGTAGCAAAGATTTTAGCAAACGGTGCACTCCTTGGCATGACAATGGTCGATTTGATGCCAAGTTTCGTTGCACTAATTGCAACACCTTGTGCGTGATTCCCAGCACTTGATGCAACAACACCACATTGTTTTTCTTCATCACTTAAATGAAGCATCTTATTATAAGCACCTCGGATTTTAAATGATCCTGATTGCTGAAGATTTTCTAATTTTAAATACACTTCTGCTCCACTACGCTCACTTAATGATTCTGCAAAACAGAAATCTGTTTCTTTAATAACTCCTTTTAAGTTTTGTGCTGCTTCTTTTATCATTTCAAACGTTACAGTATTCACGATAGGTCCCCTCCGCTACAGCATTCATTATTTCGTTTTTTCCTTCATTTTATAGTCTTATTCTATCACACAAACTCATGCATCATAACTCTTAAAACCATTATATGGATATGGTATAATAAAAATGATGAATAAATTCTTAATTTTAAACGGACACTCTTAAGGATGCTCGTAAACTGATGAGGAGGAACTACTAATGAATATTATTGCAACAGATAATGCTCCAAAAGCCATTGGACCTTATTCTCAAGCTATTGAAGCAAATGGAACACTTTATATTTCAGGACAAATCCCATTAGACCCACAAACAATGGAGTTTGTATCTGATGAAATCGAAGCTCAAACTCACCAATGTTTAAAAAATATTCAAGCTATTTTAACTGAAGCGGGATATACATTAGAAAATGTCGTAAAATGTGGAATTTTCTTAGCTGATATGAATGATTTTTCTGCAGTAAATGCGGTATACGGAGAATACTTCTCAGCCCACAAACCAGCACGAGCTTGTGTACAAGTAGCCCGTTTACCACGCGATGCTAAAATCGAAATTGAAGCAATTGCAGTTAAATAATAACTAAAAAATCTCTAGTGCTGAACTAGAGATTTTTTGTTTGATTATCAATATAAATTTGCAAAGCTTTATTTGCTCTAATTAATAGTTTAAAAACAAGTACCCAAAACCAGATGATTAAAGCAAAAACAGATACGATAATTAAGAACTGTCCAAACATACTTAGCTCTCCCCTCTTAGTAGATACTATGCCAATCATTATTCTTTTATTTCAACCAAATGTTCTGGCACCTGTGGTAAATTCATGATGCGTTCTTTTAAAAACAATGGATAAATATTTAGATGTTTAATTTTTTCTAAAGGTAGCCATAGGAAAGATAGTTTTTTATATCCACCTTCATTCATGATAAACTCCTGACCTCTTTTTAAAATGTCTTCCTCTGTTAACTGAAGCAAGTAGTACATTCCAATTTCATGAAATTGTTCTTGGCTTTGTTGCTCGACGAAGAAATTTTCAACGATCCATAGTAATTGAGTCGCTTCAACCTCCACGTCCAATTCTTCTTTTATTTCTCGTTTAATAGCCATAGTACTTTCCTCATTCATCGACACTCTCCCACCTGGTAAATAATAATAGGGTGAGCGTTCATCGGTCATGACAAGCAGCCGATTCTCATGAATTAATACGCCAGCCACATGGTAGTTAAAGCGTCCAACATCCGTTTGAAAAGTTACATCCATTTTAATCCCCCTTTTCTAATAAATACAATACCCGATATTTATACATAATCCTAGTCTATTTATCAAATTCTAAACTATACGATTTATTTGGAGTGTGAACAAATGAGTAAGAAATTAGAATTTTATAAATGGCTTGTTTTACTATCATGTTTTTTAATTATGGGTGTTGCATTTAGTATTGTTAATAATATTACGACATTATTTTTAGATCCCGTCACCAAAGACTTAGGATTCTCACTCTCATCCTTTTCATTCATTTTTACGATAGGTGCAATCACGACCTCACTAATGTCTCCAATTATCGGAAAACTACTAACAAAACTTCCACTTAAACTCATTATGAGTATCGGAGCTATTTTAACCGGCAGTGGATTTTTCTGTTATTCTCTCGCTACAAAAATTTGGATGTTCTATTGCATTGCCATTATTGTCGGAATAGGGCTAACCTGTTTAACTACCATTCCGATTGCTACAACACTAACACACTGGTTTAAGGATAAAAAAGGATTAGCATTAGGAATTTCAACGGCAGGAGCGGGAACAGGGTCTTTTATATGGATGCAGGTGGTTTCAAGGTTACTGATCAGTAAAGGATACACCTTCACCTATGCTATTCTTGGCATTATCATTATTGTAGTTTGTCTACCGCTAGCACTCTTCATTATGAGGATGCCACCAGATACAACCATTAAAGCTAAAAAGAAAGAAAAATTTTCATATAAAGATATTCAGTGGAGTCCACGGCTAATTTTATTTATAGTCGGTCTCTTCTTACTCGGGATGTGTATTTCAGGAACTAAGATGCATATTCAATCATATTTAATTTATCTAGGCCATCCACTTCCGTTTAATGCAAATGTCGGTTCAACTCAAGCACTTTTCGCATTAATGTGGAGTTTAATCGGAGGATATATTTTTGATAAAGTAAAATTAACTAAATCAATTATTCTATTAGTCTCAATGGCTCTTATCGGTTATGTCTGTTTACTTTTAGGAACCATTCCATCACTCCTTTTTGTTTTCGCCGCTCTGTTTGGTATTTGTTTATGTTTACCCTCTTTAGTCCCTACCTATGGAACAAGCGCTTTATTTGGACAAGAACATTACGCCATGTATCTAGGAGTGATTAATATGATTTTCACACTCGGTGGAGCATTAGGTCCTGTTATTACAGGATTTATTGTTGATTATTTCAATTATAGTGTAGTTTGGACCCTCTATTTTTTTATTACTATTATCTATCTTCTTTTAATCTTACTCGCCTTAAAATCAAAAAAAACCTCAGATTAATTCTGAGGTTTTAATATTTCATTAGATGAATTTTGCAATACGTCCAACAACTGTTTCTTTACCTAATAAAGCTAATGCTTTTGGTAAATCTGGACCGTGCATTTGCCCAGTTGTTGCAATACGGCAAGGCATGAATAACATTTTACCTTTTGCTCCCGCTGCTTTTCCAGCTGCTTTAATTGCGGCTTGGATTCCTTCAGCATTGAAATCTTCTAATGCTTCTAATTCTGTTTTGAATGCTTTTAACGTTTCAGATACACCATCTTGTGCAATGAAAGCTTGTGCTTCTTCGTCTAATTCTAATTCTTCTGAGAAGAATTCATCATATAAATCAACAATCTCAGCACCATATGACAAGCGATCATGGAATAATGAGATTAATTCCATTGCCCATGCTGTTGTTTTTCCTTCTAAAATTCCCTCTTCAACTAAGTGAGGCATACATAATTCTAATAACTCTTCATCTTCTAATGCTTTGATGTAGCGGTTATTAATGTATGATAATTTATTTTTATCGAATGTAGATGGTGATTTAGATAAACGTTTTTCATCAAATAATTCAATTAATTGTTCATGCGATAAAATCTCTTCTTCAATTGCAGGAGACCATCCTAATAATGCAATGAAGTTAAATAATGCTTCTGGTAAATATCCCATGTTAGCATATTGTTCAATGAATTGAACTGTATCTTTGTCACGTTTTGATAATTTCTTACCATTTTCGTTAACGATTAATGTCATATGACCAAATTGAGGAATATCCCATCCAAAAGCACGATAAACCATCATTTGTTTTGGAGTATTTGTTAAATGCTCTTCACCACGGAAAACATGAGTAATTTTCATTAAGTGATCATCCACAACTACTGCAAAGTTATACGTTGGGATTCCGTTACTTTTCATGATAACCCAATCACCAAAATCTTCTGATTTAAAAGTAACCTCTCCACGAACGATATCATTGAATGTGTATTCTTCATTTTCAGGAACTTTAATACGAACCACGTATTCTCCACGTGCTTCTAATTCTTTCTTTTCTTCTTCTGTTGCATTTAAACAACGACGAGAATAATGGATATTATCATGACCATGAGTAGATAAAGCTTCGCGTTCTGCCTCAAGTTCTTCACTTGTACAATAGCATTTATAAGCTAATCCTTTTTCGATTAATTCTTCTACATATTGACGATAAATATCTAAACGTTCTAATTGACGGTATGGGCCATATTCTCCACCACAATCAACAGACTCATCCCATTCAATTCCTAACCAACGTAAAAAGTTCATTTGAGACTCTTCTCCACCTTCAACGTTGCGCTCTAAGTCAGTATCTTCAATACGTAAAATAAAATCTCCACCGTAATGTTTCGCAAATAAATAATTGTATAATGCTGAACGAGCATTTCCGATATGTAAAAATCCTGTTGGACTTGGTGCATAACGAACACGAACTGTCATAAATATTGCCTCCTATTTAAACATAATAACTGTACTATTGTTATTCTTTTCATATTATATACGATTGAAACAAAATATTAAAGATTATTAAAAAAAATTGCGCCCAAGACACTGATTTTACCATGATTCTAAGTCATTAAAGAATAGATTTATGATATGATGAATCTACCGGAGGGGATGAGATGCAAATATATGTAATGCCAGATTGGATTAATTTAACGTTACAAATACTATCGACTATTGTTCTAATTGCAATCGTTTGGCTTGTTATTAAATCTTTACGAAAACGATGAATCTAAAAAAAGATTCACTTTTTGGTAAATGTATTACAACATTTAATATTATTTTATCTAATTAGGTGAAAGGAGAAGGGAATGTTACCTATGAAAACAATATCTACAATGAAAAGAGGAATTATATGAGATCTGAAGTGATTCCGTTTTAAAATTAAAACTGTGGATAACTAAAAAGCACCTCATTAGCGAGGTGCTTTTTGCTTTATAAATCCTGAATTATATAATTAAGTCAGACAACTGGTAAACGTATTTAATGGTAATAA